>JAQYVS010000429.1 GCA_030145365.1 Desulfofustis sp.
TCAGGGCCACAACAGTTAAAACAAACTGAGGAGGTAGTTTAATGCCAAGTTATGTAGATCCTGAAAAGTGTGATGGATGCAAAGGTGGTGACAAAACTGCGTGCATGTACATCTGTCCCAACGATCTGATGGTCTTGAACGTTGAGTCTATGCTTGCTTACAATCAGGAGCCGGATGCATGTTGGGAGTGTTACTCCTGCGTAAAGATTTGCCCACAGGATGCAGTCTTTGTTCGCGGCTATGATGACTTTGTACCAATGGGTGGCCAGGTTCATCCGATGAGGTCTTCTGATTCTATTATGTGGACTGTCAAGTTCCGTAATGGCAACATGAAGCGTTTCAAGTTCCCGATCCGTACTACGGCTGAAGGTGCTGCCAATGCTTATGCAGGTGAAACAGGTGGAAACCTGGATGATGAATGTCTGCTTCTTGAAGCTGACCTTCCGACCCCTAATTAAGCTGGATTAATTAAAATCTGAAATCTTTTATATTAAAGGAGATTTGAATATGGCATTACCAAATAAACCAAAAGGTGAGCTGAAAGCTGTCGTGGACCCTGAAGTTGTCGAAATGGAAGTAGACGCTTTGATCGTCGGTGGTGGTATGGCAGCTTGTGGTACCGCTTTTGAGATCAAAAAGTGGGCACCCGCAGACATGAAAATTTTGCTGGTAGACAAGGCATCCCTCGAGCGCTCTGGTGCTGTTGCCCAGGGTCTTTCTGCCATCAACACATACATCGGCGAGAACCCAATTGAGAGTTATGTAAAGATGGTACGTAACGACCTGATGGGTGTTGTACGTGAAGATCTGATTTATGACTGTGGTCGTCACGTTGATGAGTCCGTGAAGCTTTTTGAAGAATGGGGACTTCCCATATGGAAAAAAGATGCAGATGGTGAAAACCTTGACGGCGCCAAGCCGGCAGCGACCCTGCGTGAAGGTGGAACTCCCGTTCGTACCGGTAAATGGCAGATCATGATCAATGGTGAGTCTTACAAGTGTATCGTTGCAGAGCCTGCAGCTACCGCCCTTGGTGCAGACAATATCCTCGAGCGTGTGTTTGTCGTTAAGCTCCTGCTTGACAAGAACAAGCCGAACCAGATTGCTGGTGCTGCCGGTTTCTCAACCCGTGAAAACAAAGTATACGTCATTAAGTGTAAAACCGCCGTTGTTGCCTGTGGTGGTGCTGTTAATATCTTCCGCCCACGTTCAACTGGCGAAGGTAAAGGCCGTGCCTGGTATCCGGTATGGAATGCTGGATCCACCTACACCATGTGTGCTCAGGTTGGTGCTACCCTGACCATGATGGAAAACCGATTCACCCCGGCTCGTTTTAAAGATGGTTACGGCCCTGTTGGCGCCTGGTTCCTTCTTTTCAAAGCAAAAGTATCCAACGGTCTTGGTGAGTTCTATGCAAACAGTGACTCGGTGCAGGATGAGCTTGGGAAATTCATGCCGTACGGCGCATCTCCTGTCACCCCGACCTGCCTGCGTAACCATCTGATGATCGAGGAATTGAGAGCTGGACGTGGCCCGCTGTACATGGCTACCGATGTTGCTCTGAATAAGTTCATTGACGATCGTAGAGAAGCAGGAATGGACGAGAAAGCCCTGAAGAAATTCTGGAAACATCTCGAATCTGAAGCCTGGGAAGACTTCCTGGATATGTCAGTCGGTCAGGCAGGTCTCTGGGCCGGTATGAATGTTGAGCCTGAGAAAGTAGGTTCTGAGATTATGCCGACAGAGCCTTACATGCTCGGTTCTCACTCCGGTTGTTGCGGAATCTGGACTTCAGGTCCGGATGAAGACTGGGTACCTGATGTACAGAATGACTCACGCTCACACAAGTACAAGTGGGGCTACAACCGTATGACCACTGTTGACGGTCTGTTTACTGCTGGTGACGGTGTTGGTGCTTCCGGCCATAAGTTCTCTTCCGGTTCCCATGCTGAGGGACGAATTTGTGCCAAGCAGATGGTTAAATTCTGTCGCGACAACGACTTTACACCTGAGCTGATGCAGAGTGCACAGGAAATCGCAGATGAGATTTATGCACCTGTCAGACTTTACAATGAGTTCGTTGGCGCTTCTACAGCTGCCGATGTAAACCCGAACTATTGTAAGCCTGCTGGACTGATGATGCGTCTGATGAAGGCTACCGATGAGTATGGTGGTGGTGTTGCTACCTATTACATGACATCCGGTAAGCTTCTGAACATCTGTCTGGATCTTCTCCTAATGCTTCGCGAAGATGCTGAGAAGATGGCTGCCGGCGATCTCCATGAGCTGCTCCGCTGCTGGGAGAACTATCATCGCATCTGGTGTGTTGAAGCTCATATCCGTCACATTGAGTTCCGTAAAGAATCCCGCTATCCGGGCTTCTATTACCGCTCAGATTTCCCGACCGTTGACGACGATAACTGGAAATGTTTTGTCAACTCTACTTTCAATCCTGAGAGCAAGGAATGGATGTGTGAGAAGGTTGAGTGTCTGAACATTTTCGAGACAGACCCCTGGCTGTAATCGTCTGTTGACTGTTAGGTAGTGATGTAATAAAAATCTCCAGGGGCTCTCTGCCTCTGGAGATTTTTTCTATGGTAGCATAACTGTTTGATTCGGGAAAACCTGCAAGAACTCTTGAGTTTTTCCCGAATGAGAAAGTTTAATATCTCTGTGGTTTATTCAGAATTGGTACCTGAGTACACCTGGGTGAGAACTCGGGAGCGGTATCTACAGTCCAATATATTTTAGCGTAATAATGGAGGAAAGGTATGACTGACGAGCAAGGCACCTCCGGTGCAATTTTGGTCGTAGGCGGAGGGATCAGTGGGCTAACATCAGCACTTGAAGCCGCCGAAGTCGGAAATGATGTTTTTCTCATCGACAAGAACCCCTATTTTGGTGGTCGGGTCGCACAGCTTAACGAGTACTTTCCGAAGATGTGCCCGCCGAGTTGTGGTTTGGAGATTAATTTCCGCAGAATTCGAGATAATCGTAAAATTCGTACATATACGATGGCAACAGTAGAATCGATCTCTGGTGGCCCCGGTAACTACGATGTTACATTGGAGATTGCACCGCGTTATGTAAACAGCAACTGTACTGGTTGCGGTGACTGTACCGCTGCCTGTCCGGATGAGATCGATAATCCCTTTAATTTTGGCATGAATAAGTGCAAGGCTGCTTATCTGCCTCATGAGATGGCATTTCCGAGACGATATGTTATCGCCAAGGATGCCCTTTCTGCAGACGGCGCAGCAGCAGTCAAGGATGCCTGCAAGTATGATGCTGTAGATCTTGATATGCAGAGCGAGAAGGTAACCCTGAACGTCGCTTCAATCATCTGGGCCACAGGCTGGACACCGTATGATGCTGCCAAAATTGATAATCTCAAATTCAATGAATCCAATGCCATCGTCACCAATATGATGGTTGAGAGGATGGCTGCACCGTCCGGGCCGACCGCTGGTAAAATAGTTGTACCGGGTTCAGATAAAGAGATTGAATCGATCGCTTTTGTCCAATGTGCCGGCTCCCGTGATGAGAATCATCTCGAGTTCTGTTCCTATGTCTGTTGTATGGCTACATTCAAGCAGATGAACTACATCAGAGAGCAGTATCCTGAAGCAAAAATATATGTGTACTACATCGATCTTCGTACTCCTGGAAAGTATGAAAAATTCCGCGAGAAGTTGATGGCTGATGAAAACGCCACCTTTATTAAAGGTAAAGTCGCTGATATCAATGTTGAAGCTGATGGTACGGTTACCGTTATTGCAGAAAACGCTATAACCGGTAACAAGGTACAGCAAACTGTTGATATGGCAGTACTGGCAACTGGTATGCAGCCGGAAATGGCTGAGGGCGGAGCACCTGCCGGGTTGACACTTGACAGCAATGGGTTCGTACTTTCCGATTTGCAAAAAGGTCTGATCGGAGCTGGGTGTGCCAAGAAAGCAGCAGATGTCGCGACAACCACTCAATCATCAACAGCCGCTGCCTTAAAGGCAATTCAGGTTTCCAGGAGGTAATGAACGATGGATAAAAAATATTGCGCCTATTTGTGCTCAGGTTGCGGTATCGGTGAAGCGCTTGATATGGAAGCGCTTGCTGAAGTTGTAACCGGCGAAATGTCCATGGAGTGCAAAACTCATGAATGTCTCTGTGGAGCTGGAGGTCGATCAATGATAGAAAAAGACATTGTCGATGATGGAGTGAATACCATCGTTGTCGGTGCCTGCTCCCCGCGAGTCATGAAAAATGAATTTGACTTCGGTGAGGATCAAATTACGGTTCGTGCCAATCTCCGTGAGCAGGTTGTCTGGGCGGAAGCCAAGCCTGCAGAAGGCGAAGAACCTCATGCTGAGGCTGCTGAATTTCTCCAGGAAAGTGCTTCTGACTATATGCGTATGGGCTGCACCAGGGCAAAGAAAACTGAACTTCCTGAAGCCTACGAGCTTGAAACACTGAACAGGAAAATTCTTGTTATGGGTGGTGGAATCGCAGGTCTTACTGCTGCTCAAGAAGCCTCTGCAGCCGGGTATGAAGTGACGCTTGTCGAAAAAGAGAGTGTCCTTGGCGGTAAGGCTGCCGGATGGAGAAAATCATTTCCGACGAAAGCGCCCTGGACCGATCTTGAAGAGAACCCGGTTGATGCATTGGTTGCTGCTGTTACTGCGAACGAAAAGATTACCGTTAAAACAGATACAGAAGTTGCCCGAATTGCCGGTTCACCTGGTGAATTCCGAGTTTCCATGAAAGCTGCAGGCAGCAGTATTGAGTGGGATGCACCAGCAAAAGTTGCCAGCGATGAGAAGGAGAAAATCGAACAAGGCGAGCTGGAGGATCCAAATGACGGTCTTAGACCCTATGTTGATATTGATGAAACTGCAGAGCTCCATGGTGCTGTTGTTCTCGCTACCGGCTGGGTCCCTGCCGATGTCTCGGAGTATGATCATCTTGGTTACGGATCGATTAAGAATGTCGTGACCAATGCCGAGTTTGAGGCAATGGCCAAGGCGGGCACTGTTCCGGCCAATGTTGCTTTTATACAGAGCCCGGGCGGCAAGGAAGACGATAAGGACTTCCCCTACTGTAACTCTGTCACTTCAATGGTTGCGCTGAAGCAGGCGCAATACGTTTGTGAAGACAATGAAGACGGTAAAGCCTTTGTGCTCTATAAGCATATGCGCACCCCCGGCAGCCAGGAACTCTACTACAAGAGTGTACAGGAAACCGATGGCATTTTTCTTACCACGGCAAGTGTTACGAAGGTTGAAGAGAATGGTGGAAAACTTTCGGTCACCGCAGAGGATACCCTTTTTGGTGAAGACCTGACCCTCGATGTTGACATGGTCGTTCTTGCTGCCGGTATGGAGCCAACCACCAAAGAAGAGAACACCATTAATCTTGCATATCGTCAGGGGCCGGCATTTTCAGATCTCGATCTTTTTGACGGATATGCCGATTCACACTTTATCTGTTTTCCATACGAGACCAGGCGGACAGGTGTCTATGCCTGTGGTGGTGTCAGGAAAGCAGAAACCATGGAAGAAACGATTGACGATGCAACCGGTGCCGCATTAAAAGCGATCCAGTGTCTTGAGTCTGTTGACCGTGGTGTTTCAGTTCATCCGAGATCTGGAGATGCAACCTACCCAGAATTCTTCATGCAGCGCTGTACCCAGTGTAAGCGATGTACTGAGGAATGTCCGTTTGGTGCGCTTGATGATGACGAAAAAGGCACACCGCTGCCAAACAATACCCGTTGTCGTCGCTGCGGTACCTGCATGGGTTCATGTCCTGAACGTATCATCGGCTTCAGGGATTACAATATCGATCTGATCGGCTCCATGATCAAGTCGGTAGAAGTACCGGAAGAAGACGATGATCGTTTGAGAATTGTTGTTTTCGTCTGTGAAAACGATGCGTACCCGGCGCTGGATATGGCTGGGATGAAGCGTAATGGAATAAATCACATGATCCGTTTTGTGCCTGTGCGCTGTCTTGGTTCTGTCAACATGGCCTGGATTCGTGATGCACTCTCAGCAGGTATGGACGGAGCGATGCTGCTCGGCTGCACCTACGGTGATGACTATCAGTGCCATTTCGTTAAGGGCTCTGAGATTGCCACGAAACGTATGGAAAATATTGGTGACACGCTCTCAACACTTGGGCTTGAGCCAGAGCGTTGTGCCACCGAACAGGTTGCGATAACTGATTACGACAAGATTCCTCAAATTCTCAATGACTTTGTAGAGCAAATCGTTGAAATGGGTCCGAATCCGTTTAAAGGCTTCTAACCTGTTTTTTATCATAGTTGAACCGCGTACTTTTACGGTGCGCGGTTCAATATCAGGCTTAGTGCGCCAGAAATGGCTTTTTTTGATAAGATAACAGGAGGCAAAAAATGAACGTCCAACCTGATGTAGAATTTATAAAATATTTGAAAGGAGCGGGTGGTGATACACTGAAGAAGTGCTATCAATGTGCGACCTGCTCGGTACGCTGTCCCCTGTCCTCAGATGAGAAACCATTTCCCCGCAAGGAAATGATCTGGTCTGGATGGGGTATGAAGGATAACCTGATAGCTGATCCTGACGTGTTTTTATGTCACGCCTGCGGCGACTGCTCGACCTACTGCCCACGCGGTGCCAAACCGTCTGAGGTACTCGGTGCTATTCGGTCCTATGCCTACAACTTTTATGGATGGCCCGGCGGACTTGCCAAACTGGCATCTTCTGCGAAAGGATTGCCAATGCTTATCGGCATTCCTGCAGTGATCATCTTTATTTTCTGGCTGCTTTCCGGGGGAATGCACATTCCTTCAAAAGAGGCATTCGCCTCTCATGGCTACCAGCAGTTTTTCGGCAGCTGGGATTTTAAATGGTACGCCAAGAACATCTTTTTCATTGTTATGTTCATGGTTCCTTCCGTTGGTATTGCCTTATTTTCTCTCTACAAAGGGCTGACGAAACTATGGAAGGATATGGCCGCCAGGGCCAATATCACTTCTGAATTCAGGCCGTCTGCCGTGCAGTTTGTAACTGAATATCTGTGGCCTTCAATTGTCGAGATTTTTACTCATAAGCGCTTTAAGGAGTGTACCACAAACACTAACAGGGTAACCGGTCACCTGCCGCTGATGCTGGCATTTGTCGGCCTGTTTATCGTCACCTGCTGGTCTCTTTTGAAAAATGATGTCATCGGTTTATTCCTGCCGTCCTGGCATGGGCCAATGCTGCTTTACGACCCGTTCAAAATCCTGGCAAACGTCTCCGCAGTAGCCCTGCTTTTTGGTATCTGGACGTTGTGGAACAACAGAACTAAATCCGAGAACGAAGGCACCACCAGCAAGACGTTCTATGACTGGTTTCTGATCTGGGAGATTATGGCAGTCGGCGTCACCGGCTTTGGTTCAGAAATTATCAGGCTGCTTGGCATGCCGACTCTTGGCTACATCGTTTATTTTCTTCACCTGGTAGCCGTGATGATGCTGTTTCTCTATATGCCGTACACCAAGTTCGCGCATATTGCCTATCGTACAACCGCTATGGCCTTTGAGAAGTACCGTGAGAGTTCTTTTGGAAAACCGGTGATTGAGCAAGATTAAAAATACGATTAGCAGATAGTGTTAAAATAAAAACCCGGTTCGCCTTCATGCGAGCCGGGTTTTTTCTGTGTTAATGCGTAGGTTGGCAAAATTTTGACGAATTATTTGATGATCATAAAATAAGAATGAGTCGAAAAAAAATATTGCTATAAAATTTTTGAAAGAGTATGTTAAACAGCTTTGTAAGCTGGCGTAGCTCAATTGGCAGAGCAGCTGATTTGTAATCAGCAGGTTGCGGGTTCAAGTCCCATCGCCAGCTCCATGAAAAGAATACTTGCGTAGTATTGTTAAGATAATAAAGGTATTACGGCCTATT
>JAQYVS010000008.1 GCA_030145365.1 Desulfofustis sp.
CGATGTGTATGTATCTGATCACCGCCGGCAAGATACGTGGACATTGCCAAAAGACCACCGAGAGCCATTTCTCGCCCTAAAGCAACATGATAGGCCACTGCCCCTCCCTGTGAGAACCCGGCAATGATAATGTGGGGTTCCTTCAGGCCCCGTTCAATTTCCCGATCGACAAACCCATTAATCGCCTCCACAGACCCCATGAGACCTTCGACATCCACACGACGATCGATCTCCATTTCCAGGATATCATACCAGGCAGGCATTACAAAGCCGCCGTTCACCGTTACCGGGATTTTGGGAGCATGGGGGAATATAAACCGAACGGCCGGTTTCTCAGGTAATTTCAGCGCCGGTACAATAGGCGCAAAATCATTGCCGTCGGCACCAAGGCCATGCAGCCAGATCACGCAATATTCAGGATCGGGTGATGTTTCGAGTTCAATCGCCGATAGCAGATTCATGTTATTCCTTTGATGAGCTTTGTGATCAATGGTTTTACCAGTACTATAGGGAAAAGACAACCAGCCCTCCTGCCGGCAACACCTACTTATTCAACAACTGAAAAGCCGGAAGACTTAAGACTGGCGAGTAGCGCTTTAAATCCGGCCTCAACCTGCTTTCTGCTCCCCCTGGCGCCGATTTCTATATGCCACTCGCCCTCTTTCGGGAATCGGGGCAGGCTGGAAAACTTCACCTCACTGAATCGTTGCTGATTGTCGGTCAATAATTCAATTAATTCACTTTCTTTGGCTCCCAACACGGTGATGGATTTAAAATAATCATGTGACGTTTTCTCTACTTCATAGCGATTTTCAACCACCCAGTTGAGCATCGACCAGGCCATTTCAGGAAATCCGGGTAAACAATGAATTCGCCCACAATAAAAACCCGGTATGTTATTATACTGATTGGGTATTATTCCAGCCCCCTGGGGAAGTTCTGCCATCAGAATCCGATTAGGGTAGGCCTCTGGGCCGAACTGATTTTCTATTAACCTGACTGCCTCGGGGTGGCGAATCAACTTCTGATTATGCGCCTCTGCCATTGCCTGTCTGGTGAGATCATCGGGGGTGGCGCCAATTCCCCCGAAAGTAAAACAATCCTCACCTCTGGCTCGTACCACCCTGAAATGATCAACCAGTTGTTCAAGATCATCCCCTAAAAAATATATCCAAGAAATATCAATTGAAATTTTCTTAAAATAATCAAGCGCTTTAGAAAAATGTTTATCTCTTCTTCTGCCAAGCAGAATCTCATCTCCAATGATGATCAGTCCGATTTTTCTGAGTATATATGTATCAATAGTGTTCATTGGTCGTGTGATTGTTCGGACGAATTTAAGCTTCATACGTGTTAATGTATGGCACTATCGCCTTTTGATTACCATATTGCAACCATTTGAAACAATACTGTAAAAGTGGAAGTTTCATATCCCGTACCCCGGAGAAGAAGATTATAATAGCGGGGTAACAAAATCTGAAAAGATTGTGTTTATCTATCCATTTAATTTCAAATAGTTAGTTTTTTTTAAAGCGAATAATACAAATAGAGTTTGTCCGTTCAGTTTCTTTTTCATTGTCATCAAGGCAATGGTGTGGTACCGATTTGGGTCATCAGAAACTCTTATAATCTAGGAGTTATTTACACACATTTTGCAGTTGGCAGGGATCGAGGGTCCACCGGGTTGTGGTACAGCATTACCGGTAATACCGAAAAGTTGCATTCATAACAAGGGCTTAAAAATCCTACTAATAACTGCAGCAACCGTGGCAACGAAAAAAGGAGGCTTGGAATGAGGAAGTTAATGTATCTTGTAATGGTGTCGAGTATTGTGGCGCTCTGTTTTTCGACCCAGGCCTGGAGTGCTGGCAGAACAGCAACGATTAAGGTGGGAATCAACGCACCGATGACCGGTGATATCCCAAAAGTTGGTGAAGGAAGTAAGTATGCTGCAGAGATGTGGCTGGAAGACGTAACAAAAGCCGGCGGCATTGAAGTTGGCGGCACCAAGTACCCTGTTGAGATTATCGTCGAAGATAACGAATCAAAAGCTGAGTCTGCTGTAAAAGCCAATACAAAAATGATCACTCAGGACGACGTTATGATCATTATCGGACCTCAGGCTTCCAGCCAGGCGGTTCCGGCAGGTGATGTGGCAAACAATTATGAAACCGTAATGATCAGTCCCTGGTCAACAAACCCTGCCACGACAACTGATCGTCCATACGTTTTTCGAGGATGTTTTCTTGATCCGTTCCAGGGTCCTGTTATAGCAAATTTCATTACTGAAGAATTCGGATTTACAAAGGCTGCAGTTCTGTATGATGTTGCCAGCGACTACCCGAAAGGTCTGGCTGAAGTCTTCAAGAAGGCCTGGGAAGAAAAACATGGCGCCGGTTCCGTGGTCGCCTATGAAAGTTTCACGACCAAAGATGCCGATTTCAGCTCTCAGCTGACAAAAATTATCCGTTCTGGCGCAGAAGTACTCTTTACCCCGCAATATTACAACGAGGTTCCTCTAATCGTTCAACAGGCCAAAGACCTTGGCTGGAAAGGACCGATCGTAGGTAGCGATAGCTGGGGTTCCACCGAAACGGCCAAACTCTGTGGAGAAGCCTGCTACGGACTGTTTTTCAGCAGCCATTACGCTGCCGCCAATGCCACTGGCCCCACCAAAGAATTCATCGATCGTTACAATGCCAAGTATGGCTATGTACCTGACGATGTCGCCGCCCTGACCTGGGATGCTCTGCGTCTTGCTCAGGCTGCCATCGAAGGGACCGGCAAATTGACTGGCAACATCAAAAAGGACCGTATGGCCGTTCGTGATGCCCTGGCAAAGGTAAAAGACTTTGAGGGTATTACCGGCAATATGACGTTCACCGAACAAGGCGATCCGATTAAATGTGCTGTAATCGTTAAGATCAGTGACAAAGGGGAATACGGATTCTATAAATCAGTCTGTCCGTAATTTTCTGCTGTTCTTGAATAGGCTTTCAAGAACATAAGGAGCGTTACATAAACCTGGTGTGCA
>JAQYVS010000017.1 GCA_030145365.1 Desulfofustis sp.
ACCCAGTAAATATTTCCTGGTTGCCGGATTCTGCTGGAGGAAATGCGTAGCAACAAGCGTTTTGATCAGCCGGCTTGTTGTGGATTTGTGCATGCCAAGTTTTACACTCAATTCTGTAGTTCCCAGTTCCGTATCTGATGGGGAGAAGGCCAGCAAAATGTTCAGAGCCTTTGCAACAGAAGATTCGTTTGCTCCGTTTTGTTTGCTCATAGTTTTATTGAATTGAGTTTTGGTTGTTCCGTTTAGCATGTATATCCTATTCAGGGATTCGTTATAAAAACAATATGTCTCGCATGGTGGAACAAATAGAATGGTTAGGACCTGCTGTCAAGAAAAAACGTAATCAAGGTTTTAAATAATCTGGATATCCTAAAAATAGATATACATTATAGTACCTTATAGGCCTTGGACTGGAGGCAAATATTGCATGTAAAATATCTTGACATGGTTACTTGATGGTGTATTCTGTTGATAATTGTATTAATAATGTTCCGTTATGCAAGACAACTTGGCCATTAAGATTATAAGAAGATCGCACTAATGATTCAGTTCGTTTCTTTTAAGTCATTGAATTGTCTGGACTTATATGAAGCCAAAGTGGGTTGTCAAAATTGACCAGGGAACAACCACCATTAAGCTCAAATCGCGGAGGAATCGTAATGAGTGAAAAGGTTTTTACCAATTGTACCAACGCCGGTCCTGTCAGTGTGTATGTGAAGGACGGTAAGGTAACACGGATGAGGCCTCTGGTTGCCGATGAGAAGGACTTTAAGCCGTGGACAATAGAAGCCGGGGATAAGAAATACTCGCCGCCGAAGAAATTTGCAGTTGCCCCATATGTTCATGCAGACAGGCGACGGCTTTACTCGGAAGAGCGTATTCAGTATCCGATGAAACGGGTGGATTTTGATCCCAACGGCGAGAGAAATCCTCAGAATCGAGGCAAGTCTCCTTATGTTCGAATTTCCTGGGACGAGGCGCTTGATATCGTTTCTTCAGAGATCAAGCGGGTTTCCCAGACATACGGCGGCTCGGCGATCAGCGGTATGACCTCTTCGCATCATAACTGGGGAATTGTCGGTTATAAAATGGGTCCCTTTGCCCGTTTTATGAATATGCTCGAATTTACACCGGTACTTGATAATCCTGACAGTTGGGAAGGCTGGCACTGGGGAGCAACGCATACCTACGGTTTTTATTGGCGTCTGGGTATGCCGGAACCATACGACATGCTCGAAGATGCATTGCAGAACGCAGAGATGATCGTGCTCTGGTCCAATGATCCCGATACGACCCGGGGAACTTACACCGGTCAGGAATCAGCGCTTTGGCGTCAATGGCTAAAGGAAAAAGGCGTCGAGATGGTCTTTATAGATCCGTTTCATAATTTCACTGCTGCGGTGATGGAAGGAAAATGGATCGCTCCCCGTATGGGTACCGATACGGCGATGGCCATGGCCATTGCCTACGTCTGGATTACAGAAGATCTCTACGATAAGCAATATGTGAAGGATCGCACACTTGGTTTTGATGAATTCAAACCATACGTTCTGGGTGAGCTTGACGGTGAGCCGAAAACACCTGAATGGGCTGAGGAGGAATCGGGTGTGAAAGCCCGAGTAATCAGGGCCTTGGCCCGTGAGTGGGCTGCTAAACGCACCATTTTATCAGGCGGTGCCCGCGGCGGTGAAGGCGGTGCCTGCCGGACAGCATTTGGTACCGAGTGGGCCCGAATGATGGTTCTGCTGCAGGCAATGCAGGGGCTTGGAAAACCCGGACGTTCCATCTGGGGCACAACCATGGGTGCGCCCTCTGACACCAAGACCTGGTTCCCAGCTTATGCCGACCCGGAGGGGCGCGTTGCTACCTCATCTATTGCCAATCATCTTCCGGCAAATCCGACCCAACAGCGTCTCTGGCGTCTGACCTTGCCGGATGCCGTTCTTGATCCGCCAGTAAGCTGGTATGGCGAAGGGTTCTGCGGCCAGTCACTGGAACAGCAGTTCACCCATTTCGAATACCCGATGGAAGGTTACTCGGAAATCAAGCTCTTCTATCGCTACGGCGGTTCTTTTATGGGTACCATGAGCGATACCTCCAAATGGGTCAGGATGTACCAGAGCCCGAAGCTGGAGTTTGTCGTCAATCAGGATATCTGGTTTAACAGTGAAACGAGAATGGCAGACATTATTCTGCCGGCCTGTACCAATTTTGAGCGAGACGATGTCGGTGAATGGGGAGCCTGCGGCGGTTACACCTGCCATGCCAGCAGCGGCTGCAATTTCAGAATTGTGGTACGGCAACAGAAAGTGATAGATCCGCTTTTCGAATCAAAATCAGATTTTGAAATATTTTCTCTGATCGCTGAGCGTCTTGGTAGAAAAGAAGAGTTTACCGATGGCAAGACCGAGCTTGAATGGGTTAAAGCTTTTTTTGATTCTTCTGATCTGCCCAAACATATCAGTTGGGAAGAGTTTAACGAGAAAGGATACTATATCGTCAATATCACAGACGATTACAAATCGACACCGGCTCTGAGATGGTTTGCTGAAGGTCGTGATTGCGATACCCCGGATTCGAATAACCCGAAACGGGGAACGCTCAAGGCAAAAGAGCTTGGAACCTACAGCGGTAAAATCGAATTTGCTTCCGAGAGTCTGAAATCCAAGTTTCCGGACGATGAAGAGCGCCCGGTGGTACCACGTTATCTGAAGAGCTGGGAAGGGCACCACAGCGAAATCTATAAAAAATATTCGCTGCAGCTCCTGTCGCCTCATCCACGTTTTTCCTTCCACTGTCATTATGACAAGCATACCGACTGGCTCGATGATATTCCGACGCATCGGATCAAAAAAGATGGGTATGCCTGGTGGCCGGCGCGGATCAATCCGCTGGATGCAGAGCTTCGGGGTATTAACTCGGGCGATATTGTCAGGCTTTACAACGATCGCGGTTCAGTACTCTGTATGGCGGTGCTCACTGAGCGTGTGCGCGAAGGTGTTATTCACAGCTACGCATCGTCAGCGAAATATGACCCGTTGATTCCGGGTAATGCCGATTCACCGGATAAAGGCGGTTGTGTAAACATCCTGACACCTACACGGATGGTGTCGAAAAATGTGCCGGGAATGACGCCTAATTCCTGCCTGATTGAAATCGAAAAATGGGAGGGCTGATACAATGTCTCGATACTCCATACTAATTGATGTCAGTAAATGTAACGGTTGCTACAATTGTTTTCTGGCTTGCCGGGATGAATACTATGGCAACGACTATCCCTCCTACTCTGCGGCTCAACCGTTGAACGGACAGTTCTGGATGCAGATTAAAGAGATTGAGCGGGGAGTCTATCCAAAACCTAAATTAACCTATATCCCCACGCCGTGCATGCACTGCAAGGCTGCTCCTTGTATGGATGCAGCTAAAGACGGGGCCGTATACCGAAGAGACGACGGCATCGTGATGATTGATCCCGAAAAGGCCGTGGGTCAGGAAGCCATCGTTAACGCCTGCCCGTATCGGGTGATCTACTGGAACAAGGAAAAGCAGCTGCCGCAGAAATGTACGATGTGCGCCCATCGCCTTGATGAAGGCGAGAAACTGCCGCGCTGTGTCGAATCCTGTCCCACGGGAGCCTTGGTATTTGGCGATTTAGACGATCCCAAAAGTGAAATTTCCAAGCTTTCTGCCCGCCTTGAAACCCAGAGTCTGCATCCTGAGTACAAGACCGGCTCAAGCGTCCAATACATTGGAATACCCAAGCGCTTTGTGGCTGGAGAAATTGTCTACAGTGACAACGAGGGTGAATGTGCTCCCGGTGTCACCGTGAGTCTGGTCGGTGGGGGACAGAGCCGGGAAACGGTAACCGATCTATTCGGTGATTTTGAGTTTGAAGGACTCGATAAAAATGAAACCTATAGAGTGGCCGTTTCTGCAGATGATTATGAACCGCTGGAACTGGAATTCACCACGTATAACGATGTGAATCTGGGAGAAATCACGTTAGATCCAAAATAGCTAAACGAGGGAGCGGAGAGCATCCAATGACCTGCTCCCTTCGTTAACTTATCAAGAAAGAAGAGGTGGAGAGATGATCAGTGTAAAAGATGCCGAAGGGAAACCGTATGATGCGGCGAAACACTCCGAAGTGTATGGCCTGCAGAAATTTACCGAGGCAGACACAAAACGTACCACAGTCTGCTATTCGTATTTTCAGCCAAACGGTGGTGCCGAGATGTCCTCTTCCCCGAAAGAGCGAGTCTATTACGTCGTTAAGGGATCAATCACTGTTTGTGGACCCGAGGAGAAGCATGTACTCAACGAAGGGGACTGCGTCTATATCGCATCCGGTGAGGAGCGCGATATGGTAATCAATAATGGAAAACCTGCAGAAGTACTGGTTTTTATTATTACTCCTTAACTTTTTAATAGTGACAGATAACGATAATCAAAGGGGATGAAATGAAAGATATATTTAAATTGGATGGAAAAGTTGCCGTTATTACCGGCGGTGCCGGAGGTATTGGGGAAGCGCTCGCGCTTGGCCTTGGGTATCACGGTGCCACGGTGGTTGTCTCGAGTAGAAATCAGCAGACAATCGATGCAGTTGCCAAAAAAATCACTCAAGAGACGGGCAGTGAGGCCATTGCCGTTGCTTGCGATGTTACCGATGAAGCCAGTATCCAGAATCTGGTTGATGCGGTTGTTGGAAAATATGGAAAAATCGATATTCTCGTTAACGCCATGGGTATGAATATCAAGCGCGATGCCTTTGACTATCCGATGGAAGACTGGGACAAGCTTTTCGACGTAAATGTCAAGGGTACCATGGCTGCCTGCAAAATCGTCGGCAAGGTCATGCGTGATCAGAAAGGCGGAGCGATAGTGAATCTTTCCTCAGTTCGCGGCATTCGTGGTTACACCGGCGGCAACACCGGTTATTGCGCTACCAAAGGTGCGGTTGAACTGATCACGAAAGCACTTGCTCTGGAATGGGCGGCCAGCGGCATTCGAGTTAACGCTCTAGGACCTGCACTGGTAATTACCCCTGGCACCAAGCATATCGCCGAAGATCCGAAGCTGGCAGCCAAATATGCCGCCGCTATACCAATGGGAAGAATTGGCATGCCTGAAGATATGGTCGGCGCCGTCGTCTATCTATGTTCCGATGCGGCAAGTTTTGTCTCCGGGCAGACCATCTATGTCGATGGCGGTTTAACGGCAGCATAACAAAGTGATTGAGCAGGAAATAAGATAAGGATTGAACAATCAGCATATTGATGAGGGAGAAGCAATGACAACAGCTCAGATTTTGAGTCAGGCCCGGGAAGAGAAGAGGACGGTGCTCACTGAGATCGAAGCCAAACAGATCCTTGATGAAGTTGGTATCAACTGTACCAGGACCGTACTGGCAGAGAGTAAGCAACAGGCCGTATCGATAAGCGAGGAGATCGGCTACCCGGTCGTTCTGAAGGTTTCATCGGTGGATATTACCCATAAAAGCGATTCCGGTGGGGTTAAGGTGAACCTGGCGGATGGTAAGGCGGTTGAACAGGCCTACGATGAAGTTATGACCTCCTGTCGCGCCTATGCACCTGATGCTCATATAGAAGGTGTTTCCGTACAGGAAATGGCCAAGCCTGGCACAGAGATCATAATGGGAATGATCAAAGACGCAAGTTTTGGGCCGGTGGTCATGTTTGGCCTGGGTGGCGTCCTCGTTGAGGTTCTCAAGGATGTATCGTTTCGCATCGTGCCGATCGAGAAAGCGGATGCGGTTGATATGACAACGGAAATTCAGGGCAAGAAACTCCTTGAAGGATATCGTGGCAATGATCCGGCGGATGTTCCTTTTCTGCAGGATATGCTCGTGAAGTTATCCGATTTTGTCAATGCAACGGAAGGTATCGAAGAGATTGATATGAATCCGGTGTTTGCATATAAGGACGGCGCTATTGTTGTAGACGCCCGAATTATTTTATCCGCTTAAGAAAACAAAAGGTCAAAAGCTGACGATAAGGACGGTGCAATTATGATGGATCTATTTTTTAAACCGAAATCAATAGCGGTTATCGGGGCTAGCGGAACACCCGGAAAGCTGGGCTATGTTATTGTAAACAATATAGCCAACAGCGATTTTTCTGGAGATGTGTATCCGGTAAACCCCAAATCAGATGAAATTTTGGGATATAAAGTATACCGGTCGGTAACAGAAATACCCGGTGAAGTCGACCTGGTTGTCACAGCTCTTCCAACCCCAAAACTTACGGTTGCAACGGTGGAAGAATGTGCCCAAAAAGGAGTTAAAGCAGTAATTATCGAGTCTGCCGGATTTGCTGAAATGGGTGGAGACGGTAAAATATTTCAGCAGCAAATTGTTGATATCGCAAAGAATAACGATATCAGAGTTATGGGTCCAAACTGCTCCGGTATCGTTTCACGCAATGTCGTAACATCGATTTACCCCATGACCAAGAAAGTCCCCAATGGCAACGTTGTGCTCATCGGCCAATCCGGTCTTTTAGCGGCTGGGATGGCCTCGGATATCGTAGAAAATGAAAGTCTGAACATCAGTAAAGTGTGTTCAATAGGCAATAAATGCGATGTCAATGAAAATGACTTGTTGGAGTACTTCGGTAATGAAGATGACGTCGATGTCATTTCAATGTATTTGGAAACGATTACCGATGGAAGAAACCTCACCAGGATCGCCAAGAAAGTTGCATCTGAAAAACCGGTTATTTTTCTCAGCGGCGGGCGAACGGAAGCCGGCGCCAAGGCCGCCATGAGTCATACCGGCAGTATTGCCAGCAACGCCAAGATTGTCGAAGCGGCAGTCAAACAGACCGGTATGATCATGGCCGATGACTTTACGGAACTGAAAGACTTCGCCAAGGTTTTTTCCACCCAGCCCCTTCCCAAAGGTAATCGTATCGCAGTGATCACCTTAGCCGGAAGCGTTGGGGTCAACGTTTCTGATCTGTGCGCGAGCCACGGTCTGGAACTTCCCAAACTGTCACCGGAAACAACTGAAAAACTAAAGGATATGTTCGATACACCCGTATCAAACCCTGTCGACTTATATTTTAGCGTAACCAAAATCGGTTTTACAAAAACCCTGGAAACCACGTTCCCGGATGCGTTCAGAGATCCCAACATAGACGCTGCGGTTTTAATACTGGCGGGATTCGAATACACCCAGGAAGCTGTTCAGAAAAAAATCATCCAGAAGATCGTCCGAGAGGTTGGCAAGCCGGTGGTTGTCTGCATGATCGTCGGATACAACAAATATAAAAACGTCATAATGGACGAAATGGGAAAAGAGCTGCCAGTCTTCCCTTCTTTGATATCCGGGGTAAAAGCTTTGAGCAAATTGTGTGAGTACGGCATCCGCCGACAAAAATTATCAGCCTAAGTGGGGAAGCGTATGGATTACGAGAACATCATTCTGGAAAAAGAAGAGAATATCGCCGTCATTACCTTTAACCGTCCTGAGGCTATGAATGCCCTCAATATCAAAACTCGGGCCGAATTTACAGCTGCCGTGGGGGATGTTGAAGAAGACGATGCGATAAAAGTGCTGATTCTGACCGGTTCCGGCAAGGCATTTGTCGCCGGCTCAGATATCAAGGAGTTCAACGCCACTACATCCTTCATGGCTCACAATATCGTACGCTTGGGATCGATCGTTGAAAAACTTTCCAAACCAGTGATTGCGGCGGTCAACGGCTTCTGTCTAGGCGGCGGTTGTGAGATTGCCATAGCCTGTGATCTGATCGTAGCCTCGGAAAAAGCCAAATTCGGCCAGCCGGAAATAAATCTTGGCATCATTCCTGGAGGCGGGGGTACCCAGCGTCTGCAGCGCCTCATTGGGTCTTGCAGGGCTAAAGAACTTATTTTTACCGGCGATATCATCCGGGCAGAGGAGGCCGACAGAATCGGACTCGTTAACCGTGTTGTTGGCATGGATGAGCTGATGCCCGTGGCAAAAGAGATCGCCACAAAGATCGCCACTAAGAGTTCGGCGGCATTAAAACTTGCCAAGCAGGCCATCAACAAGGGGATGCAGACCAGTCTGCAGGACGGACTTGACTACGAATATGAAATGTATGCCCTGGCGCTGTCTCTTGAGGACAAAGCAGAAGGGGTGAGTGCATTTCTTGAAAAAAGGGCGCCGAAGTTTGTCGGCCGCTAGCAATATTTTTTCTTAATGAGGATATCAAATAAGGACAAAGACAATGGAAAACATGGCAAACAAAGTAGCCCGAATACCAAATTTAGTGGACTGGTCGACTGGAGAAGTCAGATTAATGAGCGCAAAATGTAACTCTTGTGGAACGTACTTCTTTCCCAAGGAACATTATCAGCACCGCCCCGGCTGCACAAGAGAGGGCGTGGAAGATGTTTTACTTCCTAAAAAAGGCACGCTGGCGAGTTATACCATTCAATATTATCCCTGTCCTGCCCCATTTAAAACAGAGAAGAAGATTACCCCATACGGTATCGGCCTGATTGAGTTTGAAGAAGAAAAAATTCAGGTTACCGGGATTATAACAGAGACCGATCTGAAGTCTCTTAAGATTGGCATGGAAATGGAAACGACTATTCTTGAGATGTTTACCAATGAGGAAAAACAGCAAGTGGTTACCTGGGCGTTTCAAGCTGTTAAATAGCCTATTCTAAAATAACTATAAAGGGATAATGACAATGAGAGATGTATATATTATTGGAACCGGGATACACCCCTGGATGGGTTTCTCCGAGAAAGTTTTCGCCGATTTCGCGGCCGTAGCTGTTGACGGTGCGCTGAAGGACGCAAACATAGAATGGCAAAAAATTCAGGCAATCATGGCCGGGATTTTTATTTATGGCGGCAATGCCGGGCACCTCTCCGGGCAATATTTGGAGTCCATTTTTGGTGAAACCGGAATTCCGGTGGTAAACGTATACAACGCCTGTGCTACCGGATCTGCATCTATTAGAATGGCGTACAATAGTATCGCTGCCGGCGAGACTGATACTGCCTTGGCCTTTGGTGCAGACGTATCGCCGAAAGGTTTTCTGACTGCCAAATCAGACAACGCTGTTCAGGATAGAGACGTCATCAGGTGGAAGATGGGTGGTCTGCCCAATCCGATTTACTGGGCGCTTGAATGCAGGAAACGAATGGAGAAATACGGTACCACCGAAGAGGATTTGGCATACGTCAAGGTGCTGATGAGTGAGTATGGTTCGAAGAATCCAGACGCTCGGTTTAAAAAAGCCTACAGCTTGGATGAGGTCTTGAACTCTGTCTACGTCTGTGATCCTCTGAGACTGTTTGAGATTTGTCCGGTCAGTACTGGTGCTGCAGCTGTTATTGTTACAGCCGACGAGGAGTTGATCAGTAAAGCCGACAATCCGGTGAAGATAAACGCAACCACCATGGGAAGCGCCATCTATGGCGACCCGACCATCCGTATTTCCGCTCTGTCATGTCCGTCTGTTCCTGAAGCTCCTATGCTCAGTGAAAGCTATTCGGCTTCAAGGCAGGCCTATGAAAAATCCGGTATTGGTCCCGAAGATGTCGACGTGCTTGAACTTCCTGACAACAGCTCCTGGCATTACCTCGTGTATCTAGAGACATGCGGGTTCTGTATAGAGGGGGAGGCGGACAAGATGTTGCGAGACGGTGAGACGAAAATTGGCGGAAAACTGCCCGTAAACCCAAGTGGTGGATTTTCTTCTCATGGTGAGGCGCTTTCAGCTCAAGCTCTCTGGCAGGTCATCGAATGTGCGAATCAACTCAGAGGTAGATCTGGAGACCGCCAGGTGGAAGGTGCTAAGGTAGCCATGGCCCAAACTTACGGACTCATGGGCAATAGCGGCACAACCATTATGACGATTTAAACCGTTTGCTCTCAAGCAGGTCCGGCTCGGAGCTCCTGTCGGACCTGCTTATCTCTCCTAATTGCCCTGGAGCTCTCCTCTTCCTTACCGATGATGGTTGTAGTTTTGCCCAGGCAGTACTATCTTTTCATCCCTACTTATTTAATAATTCATCAGCTGGAGAGTTCATCATGGCGGATCGTTGGCAGGACTTGAATCAACAGGCAATTGAGTGCATGCAAAAAGGTAAGATCGACGAAGCGATTGGTTATGGGTTGGAGGCACTTGAAGCGGCCAGATCGGAATATGGCGACAAGCACGAGTCTGTTGCGGTCAGCCTCAATAACATGGGCGAATTGCATCGTCTGGAAGGCAACTACCCCGAGGCGGAGAATGTTCTGCTGCAGTCCGCAGACGTGAGTGAAGCGTTGCATGGCAAGCAGTCTCTTGAGGTTGGAGAGACCTTAATGAATCTGGCCGAACTCTATTTTTCTCAACAACGATTTGATGACGCTGAACCATTGATGGAGCGAGTGATAGCAGTATATCAAGAACAATCCTCCGAAGAACCTTCATTGATGGCATCTGTGTACAACACCTGTGGTTCAATGTACCTCGGGGCAGGGAGGATGGAACCAGCCAGGGATCTGTTTGAGAAAGCACAAAAGGTGGTAGAAGAACATAAGAGCGATGAGGCGCCTGAACTTGGCCCCATTCTGAAAAGCCTTGCTGTAATCGATCGGCAGACCGGGGATCTTGATGGAGCGGAAAAGAAGCTGCGTCGTGCACTGGTTATCTATGAAAACAGTATCAGCCCGGAGCATCCTGAATTTGCGGGTATATTGACCCATCTGGCGGAAGTCTATTTTGCCAAAGGTTATCTGCAGGCTGCTGAACCGTTGCTGAAACAGGGGATTGATATCTACAAAAACAGCCTTGATGAAAAGAGTCCCGAGACCGGCATGGCGCTAGATAGGCTGGCAACACTTTATGCAGCAACAGGGCGTATAGATCAGGCAGAACCAATGTTTCAGGAAGTGATCGATATCTTCAAATCTTCGTTGGGTTCGGGGCATCCAGCGCTGGCTGAAACCCGGAATACTTTGGCGGAAATGTATATCAATAAGGGACAATTTGATGATGCCTTCGAATTACTGGAAGCATCGCTTGAGACCCGGGAGAAATCTCTGGGCAGTAAGCATCCTGCAGTCGCCCAGTCGCTCAACAACCTGGCGATTGTCCAAGATCGTCGAGGCAATCGAACACTTGCATTGAAGCAGCATAAGCGAGCCCTGGAAATCAGGGAGGAAGTATTTGGACCGGACCATCCGGCTATTACCCAGTCCCTTGACAATATGGCCGCCATTTATCGAGTGCAGGGAAAGGCAGTCGAAGCGGAGCAACTGCTTAAAAAATCTCTGGAGATCTGGCGAAAAAACCACGGAGACAAGCACCCGGCTGCGGCCCAGAGTTATCACCACCTCGCTACCCTTTACTTCGATTCAGAAAAATATGAAGAGGCGGAACAGGCGTT
>JAQYVS010000042.1 GCA_030145365.1 Desulfofustis sp.
AGTATTTTGACGATGTGTTTAGCCCGATAATCAAGCAACGTAACTTGTTGATTGACTATTTCTTCTTCCGCCAGCAAGATAATGTTCATTATTTGTAAACGTTTCGAATTATAGTAGATGAATCGTTTGATTCAATTTTTAACTTTCGTTTGATTAGTGATTCAGGGTTGGCCAAAGGAAAAAATGAGAATTATCTATAATCTTGCACAAATTCTTCTCGCACCTCTAGCTCTTATCATCTTACCGTTTTACCTGTTCAGCCGCCCTGAAAAATCACAGATCATCATCTCCCGGCTTGGCTTTAACCTAAAGCTGCCGCGAACCAAAACCACACCTACTATCTGGGTCCATGCACTTTCGGTCGGTGAGGTTACTTCAGCACTCCCACTCATTAAACATATTCGTAAACAGAAACAAGATTCTGTAACACTCATTTTTTCAGCGACTACAAAATCAGGATATAGCCTTGCAGAGCAACTCCTGCACCCCCATGTTGATGCACTAAACTATTACCCTCTGGATATTCTACCAACCGTTTTGCTGTTTTTAAACAAAATCAAACCGGATCTTTTCATTTTAGTGGAAACTGATTTCTGGCCGAACTTGTTAATGAGCCTCGGCTCTCGAAAGATTCCATCGCTTCTTGTTAACGGAAGGATCTCCGATACCTCCATTTCCACCTATCGTCGTTTCAAATTTTTCTTCAAACCGATTTTTAATCAATTCCAATTTCTCTGTATGCAAAGTGATTTGGATGCAGAAAAAATGTATGACCTTGGGATACCAAGAGAGAAGATTAAAGTCCTTGGAAATCTTAAGTTTGCCGGGATACCGGATAACACCATAGAAAAGGGCCCTGAAACATCTCCATTTCCCAGCGGTGCTCTGGTGATCCTTTGTGGGTCTACCCATGAGGGTGAGGAGTCTGTAATCATCGAAACCTACCAGGAGTTAAGGAAAAAATACACAAATCTACACCTGGCAATTGCCCCGAGAGACATAGGTCGAAGTAATCAGATTGCCCGTCTGGCAGAAGATCGTGATGCTGCAGTTTCGAGATATTCTGAAGCCTCATCGACGATCGGCGATATTACGATCATTGATACCATCGGCGATCTTTCGGCACTTTACGCATTTTCTGATATTAGTTTTATCGGCGGCAGCCTGGTGCCGGCCGGCGGGCACAACCCTGTAGAAGCCGCACGCTCTGGCTGCCCGATACTTTTTGGCCCGCATATGGAAGATTTTTTAGAGATACGATCAGAGCTCCTTGCTGAGAAAGCAGCTTTAGAAGTTGTCGACCAAATATCACTAACAAAAACGCTTGAGTCTCTGATCCGCTCGGAGAATATGCGACAGTCATTTGGTCTGAATGCTAAAAACTATGCAACAGCCCATAGCGAAGTTATCAATGCTCACATGAGGATCATAACGCAATACCTGTGAAGCTCACTTCTTCATGGCGTAACTCCATCTTAATGCCAACGACGCTAAGTTACGCTTTAGGCATCGTTCTCAGCTCCTTTTTTTCCACCCCTGCCCACGTTTTTTATCTGCCGATTCTGCTTATTTTCAGCCTCGCTCTAGTTTCATACTATTTCAGACAGACAATCATTGTTTTTTTTCTGCTCTGTATGACTTTCTTTTTTTTCGGATTTGTTCAAGCCGAAAGAGATGAGGCTCCTATATATGAATCAACTCATATCACCAGAATAGTATTGGAAAAGCAGGAGGCTGTCATCGTAGGAAAACTTGCGCGTATGGTTTTAAAGAACGGTGGCGGCTGCCAAGCTCAAATTGACGTTGATTTTCTCGGGTCCGAACATCTGGATCAATTTTTACCAACAACCGGCCGTATTCTTTTAACCCTGCTCGATACTTGGCCGAAAACCATTGCGCCTGGAGATAGTTTAATTTTAAAAGCAACCTTACAGCCCCCTGCTGTATCGAACACACCGGGAACATTTAACTATCGCAAATATCTTTCCAGGAAAAATGTTTACCTGATCGGCACCGTTCGCTCAGCAATTTTAATCCAGCCCATTGATGATTTACCCGCTCATTTTATTAAAAAGATTCGATATAAAATAGAACAATTAAGAACTCTAATCGGATACAAGATTGAACAATCATTACCACCCCAGTCGGCAGCCTTGTATAAAGCTCTGCTGATTGGTGATCGATCGGGGATCGAGCCAACACTTCTAGAAGCATTTAAAGCAAGCGGCGTTTTTCATATATTGGCAATTTCAGGATTACATTTAAGTCTCCTGGCCCTTTGTCTGTACACCGTATTTTTCTGGTTATTGAGAAGATCTGAATTTCTTATCTTGCGCTGTAATGTCCGAAAATCAGCGATGATACTGTCAATTCTGCCTTTGATGTTTTATACCCTTCTGGCTGGAGCTCAACCACCGGTAATGCGTTCTTTCATCATGACGCTTTTTATCATTATTGCCATCGGCACCGATCGGCTTCGCTCACCGTTGACCACTATCTCTGGTGCTGCCTTACTCATACTATTGGTTGATCCCACGACCCTTGAAACTGCTTCCTTTCAACTGTCATTCACCGCTGTGGCAGCAATTATTATTATCACGCCGGTCATTTTCAAGTTATTTGAAAATCCTCAGAGTGGTTTAAAATTGCAGCCAGTGCGAAAGCAAGTCGGACTGTTTTTTCTTTCAATTACAGCGGTCACCATTGCTGCAACTCTTGGTACTGTTCCATTATTGCTTCACCATTTCCACCGAATCTCACTGGTAACTCTTCCAGCAATCCTGATCATAGAACCGCTGATCTGTTTCTGGAGTCTTCCCTTGGGCTTTCTCAGCATTTTTTTACTCTTCATATCCCCTGATTTTGCCGATATCACCTTGCGTTTAGGTTCATACGGACTCAATGTTTCTTGAAACGCAGCCATTTTTTTCTCAGCACTATCCTATGCAAATATCTGGCTGCCTGCCCCAGGTCTTCTTGCTACAATCAGCTATTATTTGTTTCTGACTATTCTGTGTCTCATCGCTCCATCATTGCTCATCACCATTCTTGCCTTCATGAGCGTTTCGGTCATATCCATCTCATTTCTGTGGCC
>JAQYVS010000053.1 GCA_030145365.1 Desulfofustis sp.
TGATAATGGATCGATGGGTTTGTAGATGGTGCCGATTTTAACGCCATAGGAATAGGCGGCAACAGTACCATCCCCCAGGTCGAGGGTTGAGTAGTTGATCTGAAAAGAAGTACCCACCGACAAGCTCGGAAGAGCCTGATAGGCAATGGTGGGGGCGAATTTCATTAACTGTAAATTAGTGTACGTTCCCGCGGCAAGGGAGGCACCCGGTCCAAACGTGTTCGGCCGGTCAATTTTTGTATCCCTGAAGTCTACTCCCAAACCTGAGATGCCGTAAGCCGAAAGGCCAAATCTCCATCTCGACTCAGCTTCACCGATGGGAACGGAAAAACCAATTGCAGGTATAGCATAGTTATTGTCACGACTATTCGCCTTGTAAGTCTGTCCTGAAGCCTTTACTTCAGCCTTTGGCTCTGGCATGAACAATGTCCCGGCAAAGTCGAACTGCGAACTGGGGCAGTAGGGACCAAAGCACATGCCCGCCGGGTTGGAAAAAACCGCACTGATGGCATCCTGGGGGGCAGCTATGCCGACGCCACCCATTGCCCTGGAAGTAGGGCCAATGCCAATCAACTGCTGACCATTCGTCGCAAAAGCAGCCGGCGACAAAGTGGCAATGATGGCTACGACTACCAATACCGTAAATAGCTTTCGCATAAATCACTCCTTTCTTCGTTTTCACCACATTAATCAGTTCTCTCTAGCAACTCTTAATGACCTCTCTCACCCCCTTTACAGTCTCGTTATTCCCTTAACCCGGATATTTCATGAATTGCTGTCGCGAGACCACGAAGATGGGCGAGCCACCTGGCAACCGTACCGCGGGATTGGTTCCGAGGCGTACCTCAACGGTACGTCGCAGGGGCCGACACCCGAGGACGCCAGGAAGGACGGCCATATCTGTGGTCGCAGCAAGTCATGCATGAAATATCCGGGTTAACCATCCAATACAGACTCCCGGCATCAGCCAAACGGCATAGGACGCCTGGAAGTTGTTTCGTGCCATCAGAAACACAGGAACCTTGCCCTGTCATGAACCTGAATCGGGAAACAAAGGTTCATACTATTAACTTTTATCTCAAGAAGAACGATGCTTGCACAAGCCCTTCCAAAAAAGCTTGTGAAAATGCTCCAGCGAGCGCATTCCCCGTAGCTTGTTGGAGCGGAGCGGAAATCCCGTCGCCGGGGCTGCGGGGTGAGCGAGCGAACTACAATAAATGGTATAAATACCTTACATTTCGAAGATTCCCTGTCCCGCTTCAGTCCCGCTAAAGCGGGACAGGGAGCTTCAATTCCACTTGGGATCTGAGGTGTAAACTATGCGGGTGGAGCAAGCGATAAACTGATTTTTTCAGATTTCAGCGAACGGCAACGAACAGGAAATGTAGAAGCCAGCTAAAAGTACCTCAACAGCGAAATTCTCGTAGCAATGTTTTCTTACCTATAAACTCCCCCCATGAGACAAATTCTTTATAAATCAAAATCTTATACCATTTGATTCTTGACGGCTTCCATGCTCGATCGGAGTACTTCGAGACAGGAAATGACCATTTTTCGCTGTTCAGGCTCGAATTCAAGCAGTAATTTTTGATGAAGGTCTGTAACGATTGCGCCCAACTCTTTTGATTTTCTCTGCCCCTCTTGAGTTAGGCCGATTAGTTTAACCCTGGCATCCTTGGGATCGTCAGTGCTTTCCACCAGGTTCTTGTGAATCAGACCGTTAATAATCTTGGTCACGCGGCTTTTGGCCACATCCAGTTTCTGAGAAATGCCTTTGGCGGTAAGATACCTTTCTTCCCCGAACAGCATTAAACACCGCAATTCTGCTTCGGGAATATCGAATTTTTTCGACAAATGTGAGGTCCGCTCTTTGCAGCAGTGGAGAATTTCTTCGATCAGATCCTGCAATCTCTGGGTCTGATAACCAAGCAATACATCAGGTGAGTTGGGCTTTTGATCGTTCATACTATGAATGATATTAGCGGCCGAAAGGATCTTGAGTCAAGTATAATTTTTTATAAAAGAAAAAATTTGTAAAAATTTAATTAAATTAGATATATATATATTCAATAAAAATCTAATGTGACTTAAAATAAAGTAAACATGATGAACTAAAAGGCATGTCTGGCTTAAGATTCGGCCAGAAAAACGAGGCGGCAGCCGGACAATATGGTGACGCATGAGCAGTTCACAGCCCTCATCCGAGCACTGCCAGTGGCAAGTGCCCTTAGATGAACCAAAATCTACCTTATCTCTGTCTGTCTCATGGAATTGCAGGCAGCATATGTTATACTTTTTTATCTTGATCAAAGTGGTGGAGCCTGGCCATGAAACACACCGCCACCTCTTTATGAAGAGGAGAGAATACAAGGTAGGACAGCTGTCTTGGATATTCTGTCGCATCGATAATGGCAATGGAGAGAACCGAATATGACGAAACGCATGAAGGGGCTACTTATCCTGTTTCTTTTCATTCCTGCATGGTTTGTTTTGGTTAGGTATCCAACCCTGGCCGCAAGCAAGCCTCCTGCGCAGGGCACCGTCCTGCCGCAATTCCAGCTTGCCGTACCCGATGATTCGGAGGCTAAAGGCTATCTGGGACTATCCGGCAGTGGCGAATTCACTGTCTCTGAGATTAATGCCCCGGTCGTTGTCATTCAGATTCTCAGCAGGTACTGACCGACTTGCCGAAAGGAAGCGTTCCGGGTGAACGAATTTTACCAGGCCATCGAGCAGCGAGAAGATCTCAAAGGCAAAATAAAAATAATCGGCATTGGCATTGGGAACACTCCCGCGGATGTGCAGTACTTCAAGGAGAAATACAAAGTGCCCTTCCCACTCTTTCCGGATGAGGATAAGTCTATCTATACGGCACTGGGTAAGCCGAGGGCTCCATATTTCATTGGTGTCAAGACCGATAAGGACGGAAGTTCTCAGGTCTTTTATTCAAAATTGGGTGCCTTTGGAAAATCCGATAAATTCTTGGCCTCGATGCTTAAGTTGTCTGGACTCGAATAGGGTCCACCGTGCAGTTAAAGAGCCGACTGGGACGGTTGTTGTGTAGCCAGGACTGGGGTTTGACTATATGCTCAGGTGTGCCCTCCCCTTCATTGCTCCCAACCAGCCCGTTTCAAAGAAGGGCAGAATTGCAAGATCTCGTAATGACGATAACCTTTTAATCAGTAGGCTTTTTCTAAATGAGTTATTTTAACTCACACCAGTCCCCAAGCGAAAGTTTATATTACATCCCTTAATTCACACTATCCCCTCCGGGAACTCAGCACAGGATGTTGAGAAGAAAAAAGCGGAGCCAAGGACTCCGCATTTTCTTAGTTTAAACCAAGGTATGGTAGCTGGATCTCAAACAGCAGAGTGTAGTAT
>JAQYVS010000073.1 GCA_030145365.1 Desulfofustis sp.
GAGCTTGATGCCTGCTTGAAACCGGTTGAAGCCCAATCCCTTTTCCAGCATCTTATCTGCAGTTACCTGGCCGGTCAAAACCTGTGAGGCATTGAGAAATTTCAAGACATTGAGCATAATGATATCGTGATATATGTGTCCGTCAGATACGCTTATCTCCATGCTACCCGTTGTTGACCTGGCCAGGTCTTGCACTGTGCCATGTCCATCAAACACACCTGCGAAATCAAGTGTTCCATCAGCTTTGAATTGCCTGCCGGCCAAACATTCCAGAGTTGTACTCAGTTTCTGTGCATGGGCCTCGGGCTCTAAATGAAAAGTGAAATTTTGCCCGGCTAACGTTGCCCTCCCCTTTACCGGTATGCCACACAAAATCAATTCTTTCAGAGTTACGTCAGCAGCGTTATCGTGTAAACGTATGTCTGCCTGTAACGGTTGAATGGCATAACCATGCACCTCGAGTGTGTTCGTTTTAAAACGAACGTCTCCTTCAAGTGATGAGAAGAATGCCGCAGGGGGTGTCTTTTTATCCTGCGTCTTGCTCAGACTGGGGATATTCTTCATTATCGTATCGACATCAAGACTATCGGCTTCAACATCCAGAGTAAACTTTGGCAAGGCTCCAGCTCTCGGTCTTAGATTTCCGGACACAGTCAGGGCGGTACCATTCCAAGACACATTTGCAGATGTAACGGTTATGCTTCCTGGGACCCCTTTCACTGAAATAGTGTTAACTACCAAAGGTACTTCGGGAGTAGTTATTATAGACACCTGTTTCCCGCTCATATAGCCGAGAAAACTGAAATCAAAAGGATTTTCAAGGTCTAGAGAAACGTTTGCTTTCCCTTCAATCAAACCACTCTGCAGTGAGGGAATTTGGGCTAGTTGATTCAAGGTGGCACTATGGAGTGCACCGTCAAAAGAGAAATCAATGTGCTTACCCCTTTTCTGGGCAGTTACGGATGCCTCTGAGAGGTTATCTTTCACCTTCAAAGAATCAACAATTACTGTATCTGCAGAGAGGCTCATCTCAGTGCTCACCTCAAGGTCATCCTGCAGAGCAAGTGTTGCTGATATATTGTGTTTCCCTTGATTCGAATACGTTAGATGTGATTTTCTGATAGACAGCGGACGAAGTTGTAACCAGGGAGGGGGAGAAATACTGTCTGTAATCCAACCGATGAGTTGTGGGCCCATTCGCCCTTCAAAGCTTAAACTGATATTTCTTTGATTATCTGACTTAGGGTAAGGATATGTACCAGACATGGTCAAAGAACCATCCAGCATACGTGCCTGAACATCTGAAAAAAACAACGTTTCCCGGTCGGCATTAAATTTCAGCGAGGCGATGTCTATGGGGCCGGGCTGGTTGGGAAGGTTTTGGATCGTGAGGTCATGGATATCACCGGCCAGGTTGAAATGAGCCTGGCGAAAGTCCTGTAGGGAGCCTCCTGCCTGGATCTTAGTCAATTGAAGAATACTCTCGCCTCCACCATAATATGTGGCGATCTTTCGGATTGCTTTATGCGATGAAAGCCATGGCATCATATCCTTCAAGACAATACGCGAAGCTCCGGAAGTTATCGTAAACGTCTTTGTTTCTCCAAGACTGATAGTGCCGGACAACGAATCAAAAGTAGATGTCCCTACAGAACCAACTACTCGCTCCAATTGTATCTGGCTCTTGTCATAGCTGATACCACCATCAGTTATCTTCAGGGGGTATGGTATGTCGCGGTGACGAGCTGAAATATTGATATCGGTTGCTGATGCGGCAATATTTATCCGGCCAGTATCACCAGTGAGCGAAAATGTTCCTGATGCAGTACCGCTGAGATCCTCAATGAGCGCCAGTTCATTATTGAACGTTTTGTCATTTATAAACTTTTCAAGAATTGTCGGGATATCAGCTACATCAATATCTATACCGGTCCCTACGGTTAGCGGCAGCGGATCTTTAGCAAGGTCAATTCTGAATTCCCCTTTTTTCAACGTCGAATTATGCCATTGAGCCAGAACATTTTCTCCAGCCAAAATTCCCTTTTTCATATCGACAACACCTGACACATCGGCTAACGCCAGATTGGCTCCAGGGATAAGAACTTTTCCTTTTGAAAGGCTGGCTTGCAGAACAAGATTATCCAGATCTGCCAGACCACGAAAAGTATCAGCCTCGCTCAATATGGTGAGCGATGGGATCGTACCGTCTTGCAAGATCTCAAAGATGGTTTGAGCGACATGGTTTGATCCCGTCAGCGCCAGAGATGCCGCTCGGGTTGAATTGACATCGATGTCCCGGCCCTGCAGTTTCAGGCTTAATTTGGGGTTCCCTTCAGATATTATGGCACTGCCGGATACACGCATCGCCGGATTGCCAAGATGGAGGTCAGAAAGAGTAACGGTCGTAGAAGCTGGACTGACATTTGCCATGCCCGCAAGTGTCAGGACCTCTATATCAGCCTTCTGCCCTTCTTCCGCAATACGAATATGAGGTGCGGAACAATTGAAACCCAGGTCAATACGTTCCTTATTGTGAACAGTAAATGAAAGATCAAGGTCAGCTATTCCGCTTTCAATTCTCAAGGAAGAATCGGGTGAAAAGATGTTGTTGATGGCCCCAAGATCTAATTTACTAATTTCAATGTGTGTGCTGCCCTCGAACTGGCGGGGGTTAATAGTACCCGTCACCGTGACGTTTTCAAACAGATTGGATGCAATTGTTGTCTTAATCGCGACAGACCCCGATACATTTTCTATCGAAGCATCAATGCTATCCAATGTAGCTAAAGCTGTTTGGTTATAGATAAGCTTAATACTACCTTGAGAAACGGTACCATTATCAATGGACAAGAATATGTTCGGCAGCCAGGAAAGTGCCTTTAATATGGATGGTAGTATCTCATTGTTATCAAATTGCAGGGGATGTTTTTTAGGACTACCAAGTGATTCAGACATCCAGATGGTAGCTTCTGGATGCCTAACCGCTACCTTCCTTACAGCAGCATGTCCTGTCAAGGACGTGATAATGTCAGGATATATTTCAAGATTCTCCGCTGACGCCGAGAATCTTTGTGGAATGTTTAATTGAGGATTGATAAACACAGCGTGAGGAGAAGGGAAAACAGCGAGTGCAATACTATCGAAATTGAAATCACCACCGACCAGTGAAGAGACTTCCTGGCGAACTTTGTTTCCGAGTGCTGTACTATCAAGCAATGTCGGAACGATTAGAGCTGCAGCAATGAAAAGAACCAAGATGGTGCATGCACCTGCCACCAGAGCAATGATTATCTTTTTGGTTCTCTTCATCAGATTAGCTTATCCGATCAGTCTAAGATGTGGGCCGGCGGTCGTCACTTCTAGGCCCCGGGGTGTTTTTGTGTAAAGGCCGGAGAGTTGCCGAAGAAGATGAGCGCACCAGAGTCGACTTTAACTTTGATACTTTTAATCCCCAGCCCAGGAAGGTCTATGTATTCCCGCCAACCGATGACCGGTAAACTGGTTTTTCCTTTCTTGGTCATTTTATCATCATTGATTTATTGTTTCTGGAATTACAGATAATTAAATAAAACAATTGATAGCATCCTGCTATTCAATAATGATAATTATTGAGGATCAATATATGGGGGTCATTTATCCGGGTGACCAGGAACAGCATCCTTCTGTGCCAAATAGATGCTAGTGACAATAGCCAACAACTTCGGCAAGATAAAAATGAATTGAATTGGGATTAAAGATGTTCCTTTGCAACCCTCCGGATTAATTACCCAATCGGTAACTAAAGATT
>JAQYVS010000264.1 GCA_030145365.1 Desulfofustis sp.
CAGAAGCTGATTGTTATAAAATATCAGGTCAATTTATATTTTTTACACCTGACGATCTCTAAAATTGATCCCCCACTCCTCATGCTGGTGCAACGTTATCTTTGTAAATTCAATTAGTGCAAGGTCTCTCCGAAAGCATCATCATCTAAATGGTGCCCATCACTCGCCGAGGTTGCCGCCATTGTGCAGCAGTCCCGGTTTTTTTATTTCACCTGACAGCTAAAAAAGGATGCACTCGTCAAAGATTTACAGGAAATATATCTCATTGCATCTGAGAGTGATTATCCTGTGAAAATAACCTATTTTAGGAGGAACACATTTTATGTACAGACTGATATACAAGAGCAAAAGTCTTGTTGATTTAGATCAGGAAACTGTAAAAGATATTCTTCAACACAGTCAGAAAAGAAACCAAAAAGATGCGATTTCCGGTGCATTGCTTGCGACTCGCTCCCACTTTCTTCAAGTGCTTGAAGGAGAATTCGAGGCAGTTAATCATGCTTTTATTAGAATTGTTACAGATCCCAGGCATGAAACAATTCAACTCATCCACTTTGGCCCCATAGATAAACTGTTATTTGAAGGGTGGGTGATGAAAGGTTTTGGGCTTTTCGATCTTAATTTAGAACTTGAACAGCGTTTAAAGGATAAATATGGGGAGGAAAAGGGAGGGATCAAATTTCCCATTGAAGAGTGGTCTTCACTTTCTCTCATGCATGACATAAAAGTGATGTAAAAGTTGTTTAAAAAAGGATGTTACAAAGTACATTGATTTCCCTACACAATCACAACTACAAACGATGTAATTACAGCGTTACATGCCGTCACGCAACCTAAAGCATGTTGGCTAATCAGGTTTAGTCGTAATAACAGTGTCACATGTCAATCTCTGCCTTACGTTTATTCACTTTTCCGTACATCTTCCCGTACCCTTTCAAAGAATCGCTTCAGAATAGGTTAAATTGTATTAGCCTACTCGATCCCGTTCTCCTGCTCTAGTAGGTTGTTATCGGTTGGATTCCTATCAGCATCTTACAAATATCTTAAAAATTTCTTACAGGGGAAGTATTCCCCTTATGCTTACATAGTGCTTACATAGTTCCGTTTAACGCAAAAAGGTTTCCAACCTAAAAGCTGGAAACCTTTGTATTTACTGGTACCTCGGGCCGGAGTTGAACCGGCACGGACCAAAGTCCAAGGGATTTTAAGTCCCTGGTGTCTACCAATTCCACCACCGAGGCACGGTGCATTTCTTTACCACAGCTTGTTTCAACTTGTCAATTATCAAGCAGTCGCCAATTTAATAAAATGAGCCGCTTTCTACTATTTCACACATATCCCTGACAGCCTGCTCCAGTCCGCTGAAAACTGAACGACTGATTATAGCATGGCCGATCGAAAGTTCTTCTATTGGATCTATAGCGGCGATTGCTGCAGTATTTGTATATCCAAGACCGTGACCAGCGTTAACTCTAAGGCCGAGTAAATGAGCTTCTTCAGCGGCAGTTCTGATCAATTCGAACTCATCGAACTGGAGCGACTCGTTGGTAGCATCAGCATAAGCACCGGTGTGAATTTCAACAAAGGTTGCACCAACGTCTGCCGCTGCTTTGATCTGTTTAAGATCTGGGTCTATAAAGAGTGAGACAGGAATATTGGCCTTTGTCATTTTGCCGATGGTTCTGGCAATTTTTTTCTTTTGCGAAACGATGTTGAGTCCACCCTCGGTGGTCAACTCCTTTCTTTTTTCAGGAACAAGAGTGACCATGTCAGGTTTTACATCAAGGGCAAATTCGATTATTTCCTGGGCAGCACCCATCTCGAGGTTCAACTTTGTTTTTACAGTCTCTCGAAGAATTCTTACATCTCTATCCTGGATATGACGTCTGTCCTCTCTCAGGTGAACAACAATTCCCTGAGCTCCTGCCAATTCACAAACAGCTGCAGCAGTAACTGGATCAGGCTCAATTATTCCTCGAGCCTCACGAATCGTGGCAACGTGATCAACGTTTACGGCAAGGTGGGGCATGAGAACTCTCCTCTGGTTTTTATATTCGTTCAGTAAGTCATGCTCTTTTTTCAGCATGATTTCTGCATCTTTTTCCGATCGTTCATGATCGTAACCAATGAGATGAAGAAATCCATGGACAATAAGCCAGTTTAGTCGTTGCTGGAGCGGTTGATTGTAGGTTTGGGATTCTTGCACCGCCCTGTCAAATGAAATTACGATATCACCGAGTTCTTTTGGGGAAAGCAAATGAACGGCTGAGTCGTCTGGTTCTTCAAACGGAAAGCTTAAAACGTTGGTTGCTGCATCAATTTTCCTAAACCGAAAATTGAGATCTCTGATCTCTTCGTCTGTCGTTAAAACAATATTTACCTGATGAGTATCAATATCACATCTCTCCATGAAATATCGTGCAGCTCTGCGACATTTATTTATGATATGTTTACTTATCTGATGGTGATGACTGATGACATAGAGTGCCATAATTACAGATGATGATGTACATTCATAAAATGTTTCATCTTCCTTAGTTATCGTTATTGTTTAGTTCCATTTCGTAGGCATGGATAATTTTCTGGACTAATGGGTGCCTGACCACGTCGGCTTTGCTGAAGTGGCAAACACCGATACCGTTGATGTCTTTTAAGAGTGATTCTGCTTGAATGAGCCCTGACTTTTGATGATTTGGCAGATCAACCTGTGTTACATCGCCCGTTATCACGGCCTGAGAGTCAAAGCCAATCCGTGTGAGAAACATCTTCATCTGTTCCCGGGTTGTATTCTGAGCCTCATCAAGAATAATGAAGGCGTTTGAGAGTGTTCTGCCCCGCATAAAAGCCAGCGGGGCAATCTCAATGGTCCCTTGATCAATGAGTTCGAAGGCTTTTTCTGGTCCAAGCATATCAATTAATGCGTCATTTAGGGGACGAAGGTAAGGATCAACCTTTTGCGCCAGGTCACCAGGGAGAAAACCAAGTTTTTCTCCGGCTTCAACGGCAGGTCTGGCGAGGATTATCGAGCGTGCTGAGCCGTTAGCCAGGGCAGAAACAGCCATTGCTACGGAAAGATAGGTTTTTCCTGTCCCAGCCGGACCTATACCGAACACCACATCATTATTCCTGATTGCATCGATATAGATCTTCTGGTTGGGAGTTTTTGGGGAAATAACACGATTTGTTGTAGTTACGTAAACCTGATCAAGAAATATTTTTCCCAACCGGGCTTTGGCGTTGGCCTGGAGAATTTTCAAACCAAAGGCAACATCGGAGGAAAAAACCGGGTAGCCAGTCCCAATCAACTCGTACAGTTGATCAAGAAGATTAACCGCAAGTATGACATCATGTTTCGAGCCGTTGACGGTTAGGTTGGCTCCCCGAACGTTGATTTTTACGCCGGCACCGTTTTCCAGTATTTGAAGATTCTTATTCAGATCACCGTATAGCGTTACGGCAAGATCGTTATCGTCGAACCTCAGTTCCCTGGTCTCTACTTCTGGTGTCATTGTCGCGTATCTTAGATTAATTCTTTTTCAACTCGTTGTTGATCATAGCTTGAAATCCCTGCGGTGACCGATTTTTAAGCCGTTTACCATTAATAAAGATGGTCGGTGTTCCGGTTACTCCGGCTTTCTGAGCATCAAGCAGGTCTTTGGTGATCTGCTGCCGAACAGGCTCAGAATTGATGTCTTTGTTGAACTGAGCCATATCCAGGCCGAGTTTCACTGCCGTATTGTTGATCAACTCGTTACTCAATTTTTCAGCTTCAAAAAGTACGTCGTGAAATTCCCAGAATTTTCCCTGATTTCCGGCGGCAAGTGCAGCTCTGGCAGAAATATCAGCAAATTTATGAAATTTAAGCGGCATGTTTTTAAAGACGAGTTTTACGGTATTGGGATTTTTTTCGAGCACCTGCTCGAGTTGCGGCGCAAGTTTGCCGCAATAAGGTCATTCAAAATCCGTGAAAACCGCTATGGTTACAGGAGCATCAACTTTGCCTTTAAACGGTGAACCCGTTACATCAATTTCCGTCACAAAATTTATGGAATATGAACTGAATGTCTTATTCTCAGAGTCTATGAGTAGAATGTTTTCACCTCTTGCATCAGCATCTATTGCGTTGACTCCGGGGTCAACCTCGACACTGCCCTTTAGTTTGCCATTTGCCTCATAGATAAGGATACGATGATTGTCCGTGAGAACAAAAACCAGTTGTCCATCTATCGATTGGACAATATCTTTTGGGGTGTAGGGAAGCTGCCATTTTCTGGTTTGTTCAAACAGCAGATCTGTCGAATCTTCTGTCGATGCTGTTGCCGTTGACGTGACCAGCAAAAATGCTGCTGTGAAGCACGCTGATCCTCTCAACAGTTTTGAAAAGCGAGATCTCATGATTACCTCTATATTTTCTTTATCTCTATGGACAGCATTTAACTATCCGGCTTCGTTGCTAATCGCAAAAATAGCCACTCTGCTAATCTTTTACAAGGCAAGAAACATCACCCTCGATAAATTAATAGATCAAGTTTCAATTTAATGGTATTATATAAGGTTTTAGGAATCGTCAAACACGTGTCTAGTGATACTTGCTTGACGTGGTCCTAATAAATACTTATTCACGTAATAATTTTATTGGTCATAGCGTCAGTAAAGTGTGCGAGAGTGGCGGAATTGGTAGACGCGCTGGTCTTAGGAACCAGTATCTTCGATGTGTGGGTTCGAGTCCCTCCTCTCGCACCATTTGGTATGTAGAACAATTTTAAACCTATTGGGTGATAAAGCTGTGGTGATTCCGGTGACGCTCATTAATCAGAGGATGATTTGAAATGGATGTGAAAGTAGAAGAAATAAGTGGATTGACTCACAAAGTTACCATTACGCTTCCGACAGAAGATGTACAGAACAAGGTAGAAGAAGCATACGCTAA
>JAQYVS010000337.1 GCA_030145365.1 Desulfofustis sp.
CATCCGCCCGGTTTTCGCGCTGCATTCGAATAGAAAGATCGGTGAGATCCAGCCAACCGCTGACAACACCATTGTCAGGTTTAATAATCGCGATTCGGCCCGTTGGCCAGACATTGGCATAGATTGCCCCCTCGATATACTCCAATTCATTCAAATGGGTGACTGGTCCTTGTTCATCAAAGACTGTGATTTTTCTTATTTCTTTCAATGTCTCCGGATCAAGGAAATACAGTTCTGCTGTCCCATTGCTGACGATCAGATGATTCTGATCATTGGTAATTCCCCAGCCCTGCCCGGGAAACTCCCATGATCTGATCAGAGAAAGGTCATGCTTATCGTACTGAAACAGGCGATTGTTCTTCCAGGTTAATTGGTAAACCGTTCCCTTAAATATCGTGATCCCTTCTGCAAAATATTGCTGCTCATATTCCCGTTTTAACGCCACCCTTCCTGTTTCAAGATCAACTCGGCGCACAGAAGATTTTCCATATAACCCTGTGCCCTCGTAGACTACCCCCTCATCCCAGACCAATCCTTGAGTAAACGCCGCCGGATCATGTGGGTACTGTTGCACAATGGTATATGAGAAAAATTCGGGTGAAGCCGGATCTTCCTCGCTACCTGCGACTGGACTCATAAGAACTACGGCCGCAAGAGTGGAGACAAGAGCAATGGCAAAATGAGAAAAGCGAAGCAGGGTCATTAAGAAATGAGATACGTATTGGTCGCCAATAACAAATAGTTGCCAACCTATGGATCTTTTGGAGTGAAAGTACTTGTTCTTTTTACTCTCAACTCAATCTATCGTAAAAAATCCTAAAAATAAAGGCTTAGAAATGGAGGCTGGTTAGGCAAGAAAGCTTCTATCCTTGCCTGAAAATACAAACAAAACGGATTCCGGCGGAAGGATTTCAGCCAGTATTGTATTGTTGTACAGCTCACTCGGAAATCTCACTCCATGAGATTTCCGAACCGAGCATCAAAGGACGAATTGTTCTCCTAGGCAAGTGTAAAATCACTACCTGCAAACTGAACATTCTCAGCAACAGAGTTCATCGGAGCAACGGCATGAACACCGCCACATTCCGGGCATTTCCCCACATAGGTTTCTAGAAAAAAGGAAGCTTTGCATCCTTGGCACACGATGTCCAGAGCCTTTGGAGATATCGGTCGGTCGCGCACGGTGCCGCCATGGGCATTGTAGACAAATTCAACCAACTCTTTACCCTTGGAAAAAGGTCCACCTGTTCCACCAGCCTCATTATTACATCCGCAACCTGCCATGTTAATTCTCCTAAAATTTCATATTCTAAATGAGCTTCTTACACGACAAAACCATCATCGTTATAACTATTAAAATACAAAACCCGAGGAAGATACGACATGACTTAGATCAATTTCTAAAAATTAATTATCTGTTCACGAACTTCCATCTGAAGTGCATGGGGTGTCACTCTGTAATGATCCTTGAAAAGTAATCCTCATCTCACCTTCCCTTGGGGAATTTTCTTATGGTAAATACAACCTCAATCAGTATCCTATCTCTAAAAGATAGCCATGAACACGGAGATCTACGCCAAACAAGCAGTTATTGATTTGCTTGAGGAAAAGGGCATTTTCACCAATGCAGACCAGATGAAAAAGATTGAAAACATGATGAGAGCGATGGGTGAGACAGCGAGTGAAAATTATGATAATTATTGGTGGACCCATCAGAGCGTAGACTTATGCAAAACAATTGAGAAAAGAGTATAAGTCTGCCAGGCCTTTTGTATCTGATCAAATAGGAGGAATTAATGAAACGTACTCTAATAATCCTTGCCTGTTTACTTCTCCCATTAACAGCTTTCTCATTTGAATTAACCCAAGAACACGTGAAGCAAGCTGAGAGTGCACGAGCTGCGGCCGTCTCTATGGGGTTGCATAAAGCAACGCCAGAACAGATGGTAGATACCGCTATGGAAATGGTGACATTTACGGAATCTAAACCAAGAGAGCTCACCAAAGAAGAAAAGAAATCTATGACGTGCATGATGAAGTACGTATTGGAAATGCAATTTAAATCAGATATTACGGAGTATGCCAGGTTTCTTCACGATGACTCCTATAGAGAAGAAATGAATAAGAAGTGGGAGAAAAAGTGCAAAGTCTATTAAGACTTAAGAATGCTGAGGAAAAACTGATTTCAAGTATTTTGATACTATTGATTTAATTGAGAAATACACGCTGCGGTGAAAAGATGTCTGCAAATGAATTCGAAAAGCTACTGGAACCGATCTATATAGGCAAAGTAAAGCTTAGAAACCGTCTTATGAAGACCGGCGCTGGTACATCTTTTATTGATGAAGAAGGTCAGGTTGGCGACAGGATCATAGGTTTTTATGAAGCCCTAGCGAAAGGCGGAGTTGGATTGGTCACTGTTGAATCAACCGGCGTTGATTTTCCAACAGGAACTCACCACCCTTCCGTTCAGCTTCACCTCGAAAACGATTCTTATTTGCCCGGTTATACCAGACTTGTAAAGGCCGTTCATGATCAAAACTGCCCGGTATTTCTCCAGCTTTTCCACTCCGGTCCCTGGCATCCCCAAAGCTGGTCTGGCATCCAACCTATTGCAGCTTCGGCGTTACCTAAAAACGAACTGCCGAATCCTCACCTGGACGAGCCCAGAGAAGTTACCAAAGAAGATATACGAGAACTGGTCAAAAAATTTGGGGATGCGGCAGAAAGAGCAAAAAAAGCAGGGTTTGATGGTGTTGAAGTAAATGCCTCGTCGACTCATTTGATTAATAGTTTTCTCTCCCCTGGTTGGAATAAGCGCCAGGATGAGTATGGTCCCCAGAATTTGGGAAACAGGTCCCGTTTTCTGGTGGAAATTATCACTGACATAAAGTCCCGATTGGGTAAGGATTTTCCGGTAAGTGTTCTTTTAACCGGAGTCGAATATGGGCTTGAAAACGGCATACAGTTGGAAGATGCCTGTGGGTTTGCTCAAATCATAGAAAAAGCCGGTGTAGATGCGATTCAGGTCAGGGGATATGGCTACCGGAAATATGAATTCATCCATCCAGGGCCAGAACAAATCCTTTATCCGGAACCGATCGAGCCCATTCCTGCGGACCTGGACTGGAGTAAAGATGGTGCCGGGGCTTTCGCTCCGTTGAGCGAAGCGGTTAAAAAAGTGGTATCAGTTCCGGTTATTGCTGTTGGAAGGCTTGATCCTCATCTGGGGGAATCCCTTATCAGAGAGGACAAAGCTGATATAATTGCCATGAATCGTCGTCTTTTGGCAGATCCTGATTTACCACTCAAAATAGCCAACGGTCGTTTTGATGACATTGCCCCTTGTACAGCATGTTTGTACTGCTGGTCCAGGCGAAGACGAAACCTCACCATCAAATGCCGGATTAACTCCAGGCTTGGACAAGAACGGGAACTGATTGCCAGTCCGGCAGCAAAACCCAAAAAACTTCTGGTTGTCGGAAGCGGTCCATCAGGAATGGAAGCCGCAAGGATCGCCGCCTTGAGGGGGCATCAGGTCACAATTTTTGAGAAAGAAAAAAGAGTGGGTGGACTTCTGCCATTGGCCGCACTGGTAAAAGGCTTCAGAATTGAAGATGTACCGCAGATGGTTGAATATATGAAGAGGCAACTGGTAGAACTTGGTGTTCAAATTGAGCTGGGAAAAGAGGCCTCCCTTCAAAATATTCTTGAATATCAGCCAGATGCGGTCATTCTCGCTGTCGGGGGCAAGCCGGTTGTCCCTGAAGTATTGGGAATCCATAATAAAAAAGTCCTGCTCATGGCAAAGCTTCATAAACAGTTAAAATTTTTTCTTAAGATCTTCAATTCCTATCAATTGAATAAATTAAGCAAAATTTGGATGCCGATCGGTAAGAATGTTACCATCATCGGTAGCGGCATACAGGCCTGTGAGTTGGCTGAATTTTTAGTTAAACGAAAAAGAATTGTAACGATCATCGATAAAGAAGAAGTCCCAGGATCGGAGATGGTGCCCGATGAGACAAGAGACAGCCTCATCAACTGGCTGAAGAAAAAAGGCACCGTGTTTCATATGAACGCCGATATCAAGGAAATTTCCTCGGCAGGTGTTCGATTTATTATCGAGCAAGGCGATGAACAAATCTCGTCGGCAGATACAATCATTCCTGCTTTGCGTCTGAATCCAAATTCCGAGCTTTACCAGTTACTTGGCAATGAAATACAAGAG
>JAQYVS010000217.1 GCA_030145365.1 Desulfofustis sp.
GAGGCCCAGGCAGGTTTCTGACAAAGACAAAACACTAGACCTTTCCAGTCTCCTGGTTAAGTTGGATTCGATCAGGCAGCAGCAAAGCAGGATAGCTTTTACCAATGGTTGTTTTGATATTCTGCACAGTGGTCATGTCGCCTATCTTGAGCAGGCCAGGAGTACTGCTGATTGTCTGGTAGTCGGATTGAACAGTGATCGGTCTGTAAGGGCAATCAAGGGTGCGGATAGACCGGTTAACACCGAGTTGGAGCGGGCTCGGGTTCTTTCATCACTTGCCTGTGTTGATTATGTGGTTATTTTTGATGAGGAAACACCTCATAATTTGATCACGGCCATTTTGCCCGATGTTCTGGTCAAGGGTGCAGACTGGGCAGAGGAAGACATTGTTGGTGCGCCGGAAGTAAAGGCGGCCGGTGGAAAAGTTGTGCGGGTAGTGTTTGAGCATAACGTGTCCACATCTGGACTAATTGAGCGAATACAGATTAAGGGTTAGAGTGCCTGCAGGGTAAAAAGGCAGGCGTATTCAGATGGATAAAACGGAAGAAGGAGTTTTGCAGATGACAACGGTAAAAATAAGCGGTATGCGGTGCCAGCATTGTGTTAATGCAACCAGCCAGGCGCTTGAAGCGATAGCTGGTGTATCAAATGTATCAATTGATCTTGACAAGGGCGAGGCAAGTTTTGAAGGAGATGTTTCCTTTGAAACTATTAAAGAAACTATTTCTAAAATTGGTTTTGAGGTTATTGGTTAACGGCCAGTCGGTTTTGATATTCAGTAAATACCGGTTGGAGTAATGATATATTCTCCAACCGGTATGTAAAAATGCCTGTAGAAAGGGACAGCTTGCTGTCCCTTTTCTCTTTACCAGTCAGGTCGCAGGGATAGTTCGGTAAGTTGTTTTCTGGCAACAGATGCTGGAGCTTCTGTCAGTGGGCAGGTTGCTTTCTGGGTTTTCGGAAAGGCGATGACGTCCCGGATTGAACTACTTCCGGTCAGGATCATCATAAGCCGGTCCAAGCCAAAAGCGATGCCTCCGTGCGGGGGGGCACCAAGTTCAAGGGCTCGAAGCAGGAAGCCAAATTTTTCTTGAGCCTCTTCTTCGTCGATGCCAAGAACGGAAAACATTTTCTGCTGCATTTCCTTCTGATGAATACGGATGGAGCCGCCACCAATTTCATTGCCGTTGAGGACGAGGTCGTAAGCTCGGCTGTTGACCTTTTCAGGTTCGGTGTCCAACATGCTTACCTGGTCTTCAATTGGAGCGGTAAACGGGTGGTGAAGCGCGGTGTAGCGTTTTTCCCCCTCATTGTATTCAACAAGCGGGAAATCGGTTATCCAGGTAAAATCATAAACCCCTTCGGGGATCAGTTCAAGTCGTCTGGCAACCTCCAGGCGCAGCTCGGCCAGGACCTGGTTGACTACATTAGTCTTGTCTGCGCCAAAAAGAATCAAGTCACCAGGCTCTGCTTCAAGCGCATCGCCCATGGCTTTAATTTCTTCTTCAGAGAAGAATTTGGTGATTGGCGATTGCCATTCGTCATCTTTGATTTTTATCCACGCCATGCCTCGGGCCCCGAATCGACCGGCATACTCGGTTAGATTATCGAGATCCTTGCGGGAAAAGGTTGCGCATCCTTTGGCATTGATAGCCTTGACAGAACCCTTGCCGTCAATTGCGGAACGGAAGACCTTGAAA
>JAQYVS010000433.1 GCA_030145365.1 Desulfofustis sp.
TTCATTCTTAGCTAGAAAACAGGCGCACTGCACTGTTCTCTTTCTCCTTGAGTATGATGCTTTAATCATAGAAAAAACAATTGTCAAAAGAAAAAAGCCATACTTCTTACTTAATGCGGGAAATGTTTGTAGCTCCACATCCCTTTAGGAACGGGCTTTTGGAGCTCCAAACATGAGTAGCATAATTTAATCCAGATGCTTAATCAAGAATTAAATAGCATAAAACCAAGGCCACATTGATTTTTCTTCGATTCAGCCCTTTCTCGGTTTCAAATCGAGCAGTACTTTAGGGTAGCCATTGTGTTGATAATACGTCTCTATTACCTGACGTTCACCTTCTTCAACGATTCTTGACAAATCGTTTTCAAGTACTTCAATAATAATCCTGTCAGATCGAGGTCTGACCCTGCAGCCTAAATAACCCCTGCTTTTCATGAAGGCTTCCATCTGTTCAATTTGCTGCAATAAACTATTGGTAATCTTTCTGCCAGTCTCAATTCTTGTAGCCATACAAGAGTCAGAGGCCAAGTCAGCATTTGAAAGATTGAGCGCTTTTGCTATTACTCGTATGTCCTTCTTATAAAAACCTGTTGCAACCAGTGGAGTGATAATACCCAACTCCTTTATCGCTTTTAATCCGGGTCGGTCTTCATTCAAGTCGTCGCAGTTAGTCCCGTCAAATAATGTCGTAATCTTGTTCCTTCGTAATTGTTTCAGTAACTCGGTATATATTTTCTTTTTACAGGTATAGCAGCGAGTCTGATCATTTCGAGTGAGTTCAGAATCGGCCAGCACATCCACCGTAATTTTGTTTAATAGAACTGGCTGGGAAAATTCACGTAAAAACAGGTTATCTATCCGATGAGTAGTTGCTTCAGCTAAGAGGCATGATTCGGCGAAAAGGATGAGAACGCTCTGTGGGCCCAGCGCTTGTATTGCAGCGTACGCTAGTAGTGTAGAATCCACCCCTCCAGAACAAGCTACGCCGACTTTTTCAAATGAAGAAATATAATCAAGGAGACGATTAAATTTCTTTTCAACTACCTGATCCATAGATTTAATTATTTGGGTCCAGGCAAAAGCGAAGCTGGTTCATGTAGAGTGAAAGATCCCTTTTCTATCCAAGTTTTAAGGGTTTGGGCAATTTCACGTGCTTTCACGATACTTGAAAGCGGTGCGGTTGGGACCTTTTTGCCGTTGACGGTAATTGAACCGCTGAGCAGTTGGCTATAACTTACCTCGCCATAGGTTCGGGCAATACCATTTGTATAGTCGTAACCGTAATCGACAACCTGTGTGAATAAATCATCATTGCTGATACCGGTATATGCGGCCATTTCAGCATTTAAAATTGGTATCGGTATCCCAAGGCCGACAGCCAAAGAACTGCCATAGCCCAGAATCGAAAGGCCTTTTATCCATTTAGCGCTCATCTGTTTTAGGTCGCCTTGGACCATAATGGTCCCGGCCGGCTGCCTGGGAATTCCTTTCTCTGTTCGAGGGGCATCAGGATTGTGTTGTGAGCCGTTCCAGGTTACATAGCCGATGGCGCCCCCCAGAAAGATTCTTGTGCCGATACCGATGGTTTTATAGTATGGATCGTTAAAAAGGGGGCTCAACTCACCGGCACTGCAGAAATTTGCATTTTTACCATTGGGTTTGAGCCTTCCCATATAGGTGTGGGCAACTTTGTCGGAAAGATTCACTGCACAATTATAATTCTGATAGCCGTTTCTCGGATTGCAGAGCAACGCATGAGGAAGATCTGCCAGCGTGACTTCCTTTTTCATCTTTTTTGAAGCATAACAGTCGGTACCATATGCTTTGGCCTCTAAAAAGATCTTTTTACCTCTCAGTAAATCTTCAATAACGTGACCGCCGCCATACTGAAATTCGCCGGGATATATTTTGTTCAGGGGATCGTCTTCCACAGGCTCGGTGGCACCAATATAGGCGTCAACGGCAGCGATTCCGGCATATGCCGGTACTTTATTAAGCCACACTTTTGAAGCTTTAATGGTCGGGACCACTTGGCCGAAGTTGAAGAAAACCCCAGAAGAGCACATAGGTGCAAAAGTGCCCGTGGTGACCACGTCAATTTTTGCTGCAGCTTTCTCAGCCCCTTCTTCTTTTACGATTCCAACCATTTCTTCAGCTGTAACAACAACCGCTTCTCCAGCTTTGATTCTGGCATTAATTTCGTCGTAGGTTTTGGTAATCCGTTCTGTGCTCATCCGTACCCATCCGTTTTTTTGCTTATTGTTGTATCATTATTATTCTAACTGATACCGTGTTTACTTGCAGATCATTCTATACCAATCTTTTTACCGCTTGACATACATTTTTCTATCTCCTAGATATTATGCTCTTTGATTTGCAGAAATTATCAGTCACTCAACCAGATCCGAGTCAAACTTAACTCACTATTTCCGATATGACAGAAAACCTTCCTGAAATTAAAACGATCAGACAGACAATTGATTCCATTGATAATCAGATCTTGCAATTACTGAAACAGCGCATCGATTGTGCTAAGGAAATCGGCAAATTAAAAGATGTTACCAAGCGCGCCAAGTGGGATCCTCTGAGAGAGCGGCAAATCTACGAGCGGCTCATTGCCGAAAACGAAGAAATCTTCCCACAAAATGCCCTGCGTTCCATCTACCATGAAATCATCACTTCCTGCAGGTTATCGCAAAAAAATATAGAAGTGGCATATTTAGGACCGGAGGCGACCTTCACCCATCAGGCTGGGGTTAGATATTTTGGTCATTCTGCCGATTATAAACAACTGGAATCTATTGATGAAGTATTTGCGGAGGTAGAAAAAGGCAGAACCACCTATGGAATAGTGCCTGTGGAAAATTCCATAGAGGGGGCAGTTTTTTCAACGCTTGATTCGTTCATGAAATACAAGGTACAGATCTGTGGTGAAATTCGGATGGAGATCAGCCATAACCTTGTCAGCAAGTCCGGAAACATCGAAGATATTCAGACGATTGCCTCCCACGCTCAAGCACTTGCACAGTGTCGGGAATGGATAAGAAAGAATATGGGATCGGTACCAACCCTGCCTGTTTTTTCGACGGGCGCAGCTGCGCAGATGGCCGCCAATAATCCAAATATTGGGGCCATAGCTTCCACGCTCGCCATCAAGTCGTATGAACTCCAGGTTGTGGTTAAAGGGATTGAAGATTATCGAGGAAACACTACCCGATTCCTGATTATTGGCAAAAAATCCCCCGAATACAGTGGCATGGACCGAACCTCGCTGCTTATTGGAACCATGGATCGCCCTGGCGCTTTGAATGACATTTTAACAATCCTGTCCGAGCAAAACATCAACCTCGCCAAGATTGAGTCCAGGCCGATTAAAGGGAAGAACTGGCAATACCTTTTCTTTCTAGACATGATGGGTCATATTGAAGAAGAACATATCAAAATTGGCTGTAAAAAAATAAAAACCATCTGTTCTTATTTTGAATGGCTCGGTTCTTATCCACGCGGTGATGAAGCGGCAGAGATGTTTTGACAATCATTTCGCGCGGTCGATCACCTCTTTAAACGAGAACAAACTTGGTGGAATGACCAGTCCATGATAATCCTCGGAATAGAAAGTTCCTGCGATGACACGGCCGCAGCGGTTATCGAAAACGGAAAAGTTGTATCGAGCGTTGTTTCGAGCCAGGATTTGCTTCATCAGCGATTTGGCGGAGTGGTTCCCGAACTTGCCTCTCGTCGTCACATGGAAGCTGTTACTATAGTTGTTGAAGAGGCACTTACACAGGCAGGCTTCTCTTTGGCTCAGATAGA
>JAQYVS010000018.1 GCA_030145365.1 Desulfofustis sp.
CAGGGCGCCGACCCTGAGTTTAATATTTCTGATTCGAGCAAACCCTTCTGCCAGTGAGGCCCCGATAATAGCGATAAAACAGGGTGCCAGGCCGCATTGCGGTGCCATGATGGTTTCATGTTTTCCGCTGAGTTCCATGATCTCTTTGGTAGTCTGCACATCCTCGGTAAGATCGAAGTAGTGTGTTTTGTTCTCTGCAGCAAGCCGGGCGACAGCTATATTGAAATGGTAGGGCAGACATGAAACCACCACATCAAATTCTTGCAGAGTCTTACCCAGTGAATGAGTGTCAGTGCTGTCGAGTTTGATAACGGTGAAAGGGCAGTTCTCATGGTTGTGCAGATCAGCCCCAGTTACTTTGAAACCACTATTATGCAGAAGCAGACCAATAAGGTGACCGACCTTGCCAAGGCCCAGAACCAAAATGGTGTCGAATCGTTTGTTCATAAGGATTTCCTGAGATTTTTATTATCCTTGATTCAGTCACTCTGAAGGTATCATAAATACTATCCATGAACAGAGCTATAAATGCAAGCAAGGAGATCTAGTTTTAATCACTATAGCAGGTCAACCCTAACAAGAATATCGATCCTTGTTTCGTTAAACCGCTTGCTGAAATATTGGGGAATGGTTAGTTTTAATTTCGTGTCATAGGGTTTGAAACATGTCTGATGATTTTCTTGAAATATTTCGGTTTTTGGGAGTTTTTACTCATTAAATTAAAGAATTACATCTATCAAAGAGGAGGAAACTGAGATGGAAATATCTGTAAATCGCCGCATGAGGGGGATGGCCCTGGTGTTGTTTCTGGTTTTGTTCCTGAGCAGTTGTGCGGGAAAACAAAAAGAACAGGCTGATTCCTATACCACCCTGGAGCTCAACGAGCAGCTGGTTATGGCAACCCTGTGGATGCAGACCTCGGCTGAATTCCGGGCTTTGTGCTACCAGTCTTTCAATCTGGCTCAAATGAATCTTGATTCTTTTCTGAGTTCATATAAGGGGAGTAAACCGGTGGCGATAATCGTCGATGCTGATGAGACGGTGATTGACAACACCGCCTACGAAGCTTTTTTGGTAGGTCAGGATTTTGGCTACTCATCAAAAACCTGGACTCCCTGGATGGCTGCCGGAAAGGCCGAGGCCATGCCGGGTGCTAAAGAATTCCTGAGCTATGCTTCCAGCAAAGGCGTGGAAGTTTTCTATGTTACCAATCGTAAAATGGTTGGCTATGATGGAACTAAAAAGAATCTTACCGATCTTGGTTTTCCCAATGTGGATGAAAAACACTTGCTTCTACGAACAGAATCGAGCGACAAACAGGCACGCCGAGATGCTGTTACCAAAGACTACGAAGTTGCCTTGCTGATGGGTGATAACCTTAATGATTTCTTAAGTGTATTTGCCAAGAAGAGCGTTGAAGATCGGTTTGCTGAAACGGACAAGGTTATGGACCAGTGGGGTAAGAAATTTATTGTCTTCCCAAATCCGACATATGGTGAGTGGGAAGGATCGGTCTATAATGGTAACTGGGGTGCGTCTGCGGCAGAGAAGGATAAGATGCGTAAGGCCAATCTGAAAAAATGGGAATATACTCCCTGATTTTCTCTAGCTCTGCTCAGGCAGAGGGATCTATTGTACATAATGTGAAAGGGTATAGGCTTTCGTCTATGCCCTTTTTTCTGTCTATTCCTAGCGTTACCTCTGAGGATATATATTTTTCGGGATCTGTATTCTGACCCGAGGGTCAATCCGGCAGCGATGAATCGGCAATTCAGATTTCGGATTGACCGAATAGCAGTGATAACAAAAGTGCTGTTCGAGGATGTCTCTATCAAACTGGCAAGAGTTTGACACTGTCAGCCCATCGTTGGAATAATTCAAAGAATCTAGCCACATGGAAACCATCGGCAAGGCCATGGTGGACCTGGACCGAAAGGGGCATAACGATTCTTTGTTGATCTTCGCTGAATTTTCCCCAGGTAATGCGGGGAATACAGTCCACCGGATTCATGTGAATGGGATGGGAAACGGAAGTAAACCGGACCCAGGG
>JAQYVS010000020.1 GCA_030145365.1 Desulfofustis sp.
CATATTGCAGTTACCCAAATAATATTTTAGGCGACTGATCAGTACACGATCTGTACCAACCACAAAGCTTCTCGTCCCCAGAGAGAATCCTCCCTCATTACGCTGAATTTTACCCCAATCGGGAAGAAAATGCGACAGAAGGTCGCTTATTGAATTTTGAATGAAGCGTAAGAGATTAGATGTGATTCCAGACAATATATCCATCATTCCTAACTTTTAAATGGAACTAAGTAGTAGTTGTCTGGACTTGATATTATTCCTGTTTATCTTCTGTTATAAAATCTGAAAATAGCTAGGCACATCAAAATTTTAGATTCATAGAGTAGAGAAGATTTGTATAACTAATGTTTCTCTGAGATATGTGCCAATTGTTCTGCGGCTTCCTGCAGTGTTCTTGCCGCTTCCTGCTGTTCTTCTGGGGTCATTAGATTTATGTCGATATTGAGGTTCATGTGTTTTGTTTGGCTTCTGATTGACTGTTGGTCGTCCGCCAAATTTTCGTACAGATCGATGACTCTGTAGGTGGATATCTGTTCACTGATTCCTTTTGCTTTAATTTGTCCTTCTACCTGGCATTCTATTTGGTCTTTGACGTGTGAATAGGTTTCATACGAAAGGAGGATTTCGCCTGGGGGGCAGGCTTTTTCAAGCCGGGCGGCCAGATTGACCCCTCCACCTATAATCGTATAATCCATTCGGTCTTCGCTGCCAAAATTACCAACAGTACAGACACCGGTGTTGATCCCCATTCTGCATTTGAGGGGCCTTTCAAGTCCCGAATCTAGCCAGATCTTTTCAAGTTCCTTCATACGCTTTCGCATTTCGATGGCCATCGACACACAGGCGACTGCATCTTCGTTGATCCCTAAGGAATCAGGATCACCAAAGAAAATCAAAATGGCATCGCCAACGTATTTATCAATGGTCGCACCATGAGTAAGGGCAATTTTTGACATCTCTGTCAAATATTGATTGAGCAGTTGGGTCAGGTCTTCGGATTCCAGTCTCTCGGTGGTACCGGTAAAATCGATGATATCTGAGAAGAATATCGTCAACCGTTTTCGTTTACTGACCAGTTTCACTTTCTGTTTGCCGGAGAAAATAGAGTTGTACACCTGTGGAGAGAGATATTTGGCCAACTGATTGGAAAGTTGTTCCAGCGCATGGGTTTTGGCCATCAATTCTTCTTCACGCTTTTTCAGATCCGTTATATCTGAATAGATTGCAACCGAGCCATCATCGCTGGTTTTACGTTCGGTAATCAAAATCCATTGACCGGAGCTACGTTTCTGAATCCTCGGCTCCCCAGGGTTATGATGAAGCGCGATTCGTTCTGCGACCCACTCTTCGATTCGACCTTGAGCTTCAACGATGTGCCCATTTTCGGCTGCTGCCCGGATGATTGCCTCGAAGGTTGTTCCTGGCTCAAATTGGATATCGGTATCAGGATAGAGTAGTTGTTTATACCTGGAGTTGCAGATCACCAGTCGATCCTGAGGATCAAAAAACACAAAGCCCTCAGATGAATTTTCGATGGCATCGACCAGCCTTCCACGTGCTGTTTTGATATCACGAAGGCTGTTTTCTTCTACCTCAATAGCAGTGTCTCGAAACACAACCAGAGCTTCAGCCATTCGACCAATTTCATCATTGCTGCCTGGATCGGGCAAAGGAGTTCTTAGGTTCCCTTCTGCAATAGCAAGCATACTATCACTGAGGGCAGTAAGTCTGGCGATCAGGTTACGGTCAACATAAAGCCAGACAATGAGCAGGGAACTGATGATACTTAAGACAACGACACCGATGAGAATATTTCGGTTAAGCTTCTGAATAGCAACAGCTTGATGATTTGCTTTCTCAATTTCTTCAGTGGCATGATTTACCAGATAATCGACTCTATTAGTCAAGTATCTGGAAAACCTGACATTGACAGCCAGAAGTTCCTCAGCCTCAGTCATAACGTCAAGTTCATTTTTTCTTACTTGTGACAGGCTGTTTGGACCAACAGTCAGGCTTTCGATTTTTGCTACCTGCTTCTCAAGTCTTCTTTTTGTTCGAGAAGATACCGCTTGTGAAACCTCCGTAAGTTCAGTCAGTGATTTTCTCAAAGGAAAAATTAGAACATCAATTTGTTCTGCGGTATCGGCGTCTGTTATTTTCAACAGGTTGGTATGAATTGTATCAACTAAAAGAGATGCCCTTTGCTGCGGAATTAAATCTATTATTGATTTCGCCAGGTCTAATTTTTCTCCCGTTAGTTGTTTAATCTCAGCTGTATCTCGAAACCTGTACCAGTCGGCTATTTGGGCACCTAGTATACGTTCGTTTGGTGACAGTGTCCGTTGAGCGAGATTGTTTGCCTGAGTAAGTTCTCGAACCAGTTTTTTTTGTTGAGAGACGATGGATAGTCGTTTTTTTACCAGCTCATTCAAATTTTCAAGATTCCTGCTCACGGCAGATACGAACCTCGCAACATCAACTGATAAATCCTCTTTTATCTCATAGCCGTGTATCCTTTCTAATAAAGGCTCAAGATCTTTTAGCTGGGATGAAATTTCGTTCGAGACGTTTACACGCGCACTGTCTGTGCTGACATTAAGTAGGGCTGGTGCGGCCCGAACAACACTTTCCACTTTCCGGGACAATCCCAGCCATGAAAGAGCTTCTGGTACACGTCGCTCGGTGATTTCGTTGATGGCTCCTCCAATCTGAGACAGGGAATATAACCCTGAGATAGCAGCCACCAGCGAGAACATGGAGATGCAAAGAAAGGCGAGAAGCAATCTTCCGCGAACACCCATCGATGCTGTTTTTTTAAAATCAGCCATAGTTTGTGAGGGCTTGCGGTTAAATTCCCGGAGCAAAAAATAGAAGCGGGAGAAAAGAACCCAAAAACAATTCTTGATCTATCCGCCTATTTAACGGGAGTGTACCCGTTTTTACCGAAAACGTTCCAGCTAAACGAGCTGATCCCGGTAACGTCTCCTTTATCATCGAACCCTATTTTTCCTAAAACCGTATCAAAGGTTTCCGTATTAAGAACCTTGATAACATCATCAGTATTCAAAGAATTAGCCTGGCTGACAGCTTGTGCCCAGGCTTGGACCGCTCCGTACGCATATAAGGTATACCCTTCGGGTTCAAAGCCGTATTCTTCACGTATTGACGCTACCGTATCCTCAGCTTCCGGGTTTGTCCGCATGTCCTGTCCAAAGGTGAAATAAGCCCCTTCCCCTGCATCACCTGCAAAAAGCAGGAAGTCAGGGCTGACTAATGCATCGCCCGAAAACAGACGAAGATTGGGGATTGACTTTTTGGCCTGGCGAAGGATGATACCGATATCTGCCTCGTACCCGCCAGCATAGAGAACCTCTATTTTATTCTGGACAAGTTTATCAATCATAGGCTGGTAATCCTTTTGATCTTTGGTATAGCTATCGAAAATTAGTTCGGTTACACCCCGTTTATTTAACTGGTGTTTTGTGAACTCTGCCAACCCGCGGCCGTACGCCTGGCCGTCGTGGATTATGGCAATATTGTTTATGCTGTGATTATTGGCTAGGTAGTCACCGGCGATAATGCCTTGCTGATCGTCCCGTCCAATAACCCGAAAAACATTCGGTCCC
>JAQYVS010000060.1 GCA_030145365.1 Desulfofustis sp.
CGTTTTTGGTATAGATCATGACCTGACCATCAATGAGCCTTTATACTCTAATTACCATGCGAGCCCTTACACTTTTATCAACCTTATTGTTACTGGCTGTCTTTTTTATTCCATTGGTTGCCACCAGTTCAGACACCCAGAGTCCTGAACAGACGGCGGCAAAAATCCAATCCACCTATTCGGGCATAGACAGCCTCAGTTTTACCTTCTCCCAGACCACAAGCGGACAGATGTCCGGTCGCCCAAAAGTCGGGAAAGGAACCGGGTTTTTCGCCAAGACAGATGACAAAACATTGATGCGCTGGAACTACCTTTCTCCTGAATATCAGGTTGTAATCAGTGACGGGAAAACGGTATCAATGTATTTTGAAAAATTGAATCAGATGATTGTCTCAAGTGTGGACAAGATTCGGACCGATATCCTTTTCTCTTTTTTTACTGGAGCAGAGCCGCTGGACAACCACTTTATAATTCTGGCTCCAGAGTTGGAGATGAATATCGAATCCGTTGAAACGGTAAACAACCTTCATAGCGTTCAACTTCAACCCAAAGACCGGGATAGTCAGGTACGAACCATCCATCTCTGGGTAAATAATGAAGCGATCATCAGGCGTATCGAACTGCTCGATTACTTCGATACCAAAACAACAATCAATCTCAGCAACATAGAAATCAATCCTATTGATCTAGCAAACCAAGCGGAAATTGACGAACGTTTCTCTTTTGTCCCACCGGAGGGAACAGAAATCATCAGACAATGATGCTGGATTAGAAACCGAAAGAATCAGATAAACTTCAGGACGGGGCAGTTAAACAGGATAAGACATGGAACACGATAACGATAGCTTCGAGGCCCTTCTCAAGCAAAGCGAAGACAAAACACTCAGAAAGCTTTCTCCGGGACAAAAAATCAGTGCCGCGGTGGTTGGTATCGACAAGGAAACGATATTTCTGGACGTCGGCACCAAAAGCGAAGGTATTATCGAGGCTTCTGAATTTCTCGATGAAAATGGAGCAATATCTGTCACGATCGGCGATCAGGTTGAAGTCTATTGTTTAAAGTCAGGCCCTTCCGGACTGATCTTTACTGCGAAGCTCGGTTCAGGTGCCAGCAGCGCCCACCTGGAAGAAGCCTATCGAAGTTCTGTTCCCGTCCAAGGTCTCGTAAAAGCCGAAATCAAGGGGGGCTTTGAGATCACCTTATCAGGAAGTGTCAGAGCCTTCTGCCCATATTCTCAAATGGGCCTGCGTCGGGTGGAAAATGCAGCAGAAACCTATCTGGACAGCCATATGAGCTTTCTCATAAGCCGATTTGAGTCGGACGGCAGAAATATTGTGGTTTCCGCCCGAGCCTTGCAGGAAGAGGAGCGACGGGTAAAAAAAGAGGAGCTGCAGGAAACGCTTGAGGAAGGACAATCAATCACAGGTGTCATTTCCTCAATTCGCTCCTTTGGTCTCTTTGTCGATATCGGCGGTGTGGATGGCCTGGTCCCAATATCGGAAGTTGGCTGGAGCAGGATTGAAAACCTTGAGGAAACCTATAGTGTCGGTCAGCAGGTCGAGGCAATTATCAAAGGATTGGATTGGGAGAACGATCGCCTCAGCCTGTCCATTAAGGAAACCTTAGACGATCCCTGGGATCTGGCAATCAAGAACCTAAGCGAAGGGACAACGGTTATTGGAACGATATCACGACTGGCCCAATTCGGGGCTTTTGTTACGTTGGCGCCTGGCGTCGACGGTCTGGCCCATATTTCCAAATTGGGACAGGGGCGTAGAATCAACCATCCGAGTGAAGTGGTGGAAGCCGGACAGAATATCGAAGTTGTCATCGAATCCATAGATCCGGACAATAAAAGAATAAGTCTCACCCCTTCAGATTATACATCACCGGAGCAGGAGGTTGAAAAAGAACATCGCGATTACAAAAAATACCAGTCATCTCAAAAGAAAACCGGTGATAAAGAGTCGCTTGGCAGTTTCGGGGCGCTCCTCAAGGCAAAGCTTAATGAGAAGAAATAGTCCGTTTCAGGCAATGGACTGGCGGTGCATCTCAAATAATATGACCGCTGCTGCAACCGAGCTGTTTAACGAATCGATCTCTCCTGCCATGGGTATCGACACCAGCACATCACAGTGGCGTTTTACTAATGGCCGTATCCCACTCCCCTCATTTCCGACAACCAGGCAGGTGGGCAGGTTAAAATCGGTCTGGTAAATCGATTGAGCCGCATCATCTTTTACTGCGCCAAATATCCAGGCTCCAGCCTCTTTCAGTTTTTTTAGTGCCTCAGCCATATTTGTCACCTGGGAGATCCGTACACGGGAAATTGCTCCTGCAGAAGCCTTGGCAGCGGTCCCCCCCAAAGGGGCCGAACGATCTCTTGACATCAGCAGATGATTTACGCCAGCTGCATGTGCCGATCGGATAATTGCCCCAAGATTGTGGGGATCCTGAATTGTGTCGCAGGCGACAACTTTAGGTATTTCATTATTTGCACAACTCCGCTCGAAAAAAGATAACAATTCCTCAAACGGCAGCAGGGCAATAGGGGTGGTTCTGGCAACAACTCCCTGATGATTAATGGTAATATCCTGATTTCCAATAATTTTCAGTCGGTCGACAAACGAATATTTGATATGTGCTTGGCGAGCCGAATCAATGATCTCCTGTCGGGTTCTGCCGTGTTTCTCTTTCTGCAGGAATAGTTCAATCACACGATCAGGCTCATTCTGCAGCATTTCCAGAACAGGATGAATTCCCCAGATCAGATCGTCGCTATAGCGGATTCTTTGCTCCTGGGACTTCCCCGAAGTTATATTTTTTCTCTCCATCTATTTGCTCATAGCAGGAATCAACCGGCCGTCCTTAGTCCTTCTGTCACGAGCCCGTCCCGCATAAATAATGGAACAGAGCATGGTGACAGCATCTTCAATAGTATCATTGACAATCAGATAATCATACTTTTCGCACTGATCCATCTCTGCCTCGGCATTTGCCAGTCTCGTGCGGATGGATTGTTCGTCCTCAGTACCGCGCTTACGAAGCCGCTCTTCCAATTGAAACCGGTCAGGAGGGGCAATAAAAATATCGGCGGCGGTCATTTGGCCTTCGTTTCTGATTATCTCAGCTCCCTGCACGTCTATGTCGAGAACAACATCATATCCCCGATCCAGTTTTTCGGTAAGCTGGGCCATCGCCGTACCATAATAATTTCCGTGAACACGCGCCCATTCAAGAAAAGCTCCGCTGCCAATCATCTCTTCAAAGGCGTTTTGTTCAACAAAATAATAATCCCGGCCATGTTGTTCGCCAGCACGAGCGGTTCTGGTGGTGTGGGAAACCGAAAATACCAGTCGCTCAGCCCGTTGCATCGCCTTTTTAAGAATTGTTGTTTTTCCTGCTCCCGATGGGGCGGAAACAATAAACAGGCTGCCGCTCATCTGTCTTCCTCGATATCTGTCTTGACACCGTCCCTATACTCCGAAAGCTGATACCCTCCCTGGAGTGCTGCAAGCCGCTGCCCGATTGTATCCGGCTGCACCGAGGAGAGAATCACATGATTTGAATCGGTGATGATAATCGAGCGAGTGCGCCTACCCTCGGTCACATCTATCAGTCGTTGAGAGTTTTTTGCCAATTCTTTGAGTTTTCGAGCTGGAGCCGAACCGGTATTAATCACAGCGATTACTCGACTCACCATTACTGTATTGCCAAAACCTATATTAAGTAACTGCATGCCTTTCTGCCTTGTTCTTGGTTATCAGAATTCCATCAGGTCTTATTCAATATTCTGGACCTGTTCCCGCATTTTTTCAAGTTCACTTTTCAAAGTGACCGTTTTATGAGCATTTTCAGCATCGTTGATTTTTGAGGCGATGGTATTTACTTCACGTAAGAATTCCTGAATGAGAAAATCGAGTTTACGCCCCACAGGCTCATGTGCTTCAAGCAACCCCTCAAACTGGCTGATATGACTGCGAAGCCGAACGAGCTCTTCAGTGACGTCGGTTTTGTCAACTAAAACAGCAACTTCCTGAGCCAATCTTGCTGGATCCAAGTCCACCTTTCCCAACAATTTTTCAAGCCGATCCTTTAAATTTTCTTCTCTCTGCTGCGAAATCTCGGGAATTTTCTGCTCGATTTCTCTGAGTATATTGGAGAACAATTGTAATCGTTCAATCAAATCGACAGTCAGGGCTTCCGCTTCCAGAATTCTCATTTCCAGGCATTGCCTCAGTGCGTCATCAATAGTGTTTTCGAGTATCGGCCATACCTGTTCGAGATCCTCAAGTAACTGCTCACGGTTAAGAACATCAGGAAGGTTGATAATCATCGCCAGATCCGGCTGGCATTTGAGATCCAGTTCTGCTGCCAGTTGAATCAGGTTCTCTTTATAGGATTTGGCCAATTTGCTATCCACACGGATGGTAACCAGATCTGAAAAATCCCCGGAGACAGTAAGAATGAGATCAACTCTGCCGCGCTGATGACAACCACTGATTTTTTTTCTGACCGCGTCCTCAAGCGAACCGTAATTGCGAGGCAGCTTCACCTTTGCATCCAGAAAACGGTTGTTGACGCTTTTTACCTCGACCGTCCAGATTCTTTCCTGATGCTCAACTTCGGCCCGGCCATAACCGGTCATGCTTTTTAATGCCATACTGACAACTCCATAGGCTCGGTAAATGTAATGACAACTTTCTACACATAAAAAAAGACGATGCATGAGCTTACGCCCGTGCATCGTCTATAACTTTTAAAGCTAGACTGTGGTTGGCAGACCATCCTATTTAGCCATGGCAGCATCCAGCTCTTTGATAAGTTGATCACTGATATCGATGGTCTCATCAGAATAAATCACACCATTTTTCGAGTCCATAATAAGTGTGAATCCATTGTTTTTCCCGTAGTTTCCGACAATGCCTTCAAGTGCCTTTAAAATTGGAGCAAGTTCTTTATCCTGGAGATTTTTCAGTTCAAAACGGGAATCTTCAGATTTTTCCTGTAGTTCACGTCTTTTTTTCTGAAAGTCCCTGACTTTGACCTGCTTCGTTTCCTCACTCCAGGCAGAACTCTTTTTCTCAATCTCCTTCTGCATCGCTACCAACTCTTCTTCCTCGGCCTTGAATTTTGATTGAAGCTCTTGCATCTTCTGATCAAACTTCCCCTTCGCAGCCTTACCGGAGACAGAATTGATGAGCACTTTTTGAACATTCATCACACCGATTTTCATTTCAGCAGCTTGAACCGATCCGGTTGGCTGGGAAAATAGGGTTACACACAAAGAAAAGAGGCCAACTACAAACAATCTCGTTAACATAAGAACTCCATAGAAACAACAAGCGGGCCTAACGGCCCGCTTAAAATTAGATATCTGAAAAGAAAAATGTCGAATTATTTCACGATAACAAAATCATCTCGTCGGTTCTGGGCCCAGGACAACTCATCGTGACCGTGCATCAACAGACGTTCTTCACCGAAACTGATCGTGCTCAGCCGTGATTCATCGATACCGAGATTGACCAGATATTTTTTAGCACCCAGGGCTCTTCGCTCGCCAAGAGCCATATTGTATTCACTCGTTCCACGGGGATCAGTATTGCCCTCGATGCGAATATTTTTACCTGCCTCAGATTTCAAAAAGGTTGCATTGGCTTCAACTCTTTCTACCTGATCATCGCGAATTTCAGAGGAATCGAAATCGAAATATACCGGCAGCATTCCTTCCGAGGTTCTTCCCTCGGAAATGCCAATGGATTTTGACTCCAGTGATTCTTCCTTGCCCATGGCAGCACTGTCAGTTGATGGCTTCATAGCCTCATCAGCAGCTTTATCTTTGGCACAACCGGAAATGAAAACAAGGCTCAAAATCATCAGCGCAGGCAATAGAACCTGGATTCTACTCAACATAATAACAACCTCCCGTGGTAAAAAGAAATGATAGTAACAGATGTGTTAGGCACATAAACTGTTTTATTGTAATTTAATATGCATTAAATGTCTTGTTCGCAACAGCTTAAATATAGAAGAAAATAACTCAAATACAAGAACTATTTTTGGGCAGCACAGGTTTAAATATTTCATGGTATTGCATATTTTCGCTACACTTTATCCTAGTGGTATTTACTATTTCAGTATAAAGTAGTCGGCGGGTAACAATATGTACATATTGTTCTGCTGACAATCAGAGCTAATCGATAATACAAGGTTACGTTGAAACAGTTCTATTTGAGCAAGCTGAATATTTGATTGCCATTATAATAGAATTTACCCCGTCGACCATGATTTATCCAGGAGATATAGATGGCTAAAATACACGTCAACCCAAACCGAGCCACGGACAAAGCGGTTCGAGCAATTGACAGGAAACGCGAACAGGAACGCAGGAAGATGTTCATGCTCGCAAGAGATCATGCTGAAGCTCTGGCAACGAGGCTCTGTCAACGACTCATCGACCGTAACATTATAGAAACAACGTCTGTAGAATCCATACGCACATCACTTGAGGTCCAGCTTAAATCGCTTCATATGGTAGAAGCCTTTGACATGGATCTGAAACTGGCTCCGGTCCGCACTCTGGTTCAAGACCCCAATACTGTCTCGCT
>JAQYVS010000063.1 GCA_030145365.1 Desulfofustis sp.
GGATATTAGTAAAATAGAACAGATTACCGCACGGATAATCCATATTGTATTTAACATATCAGGCATTATATAGGCGTCCAGGTAGCCGTAAATCCCATAGAGTACCGCGCCTATCAACAAGGCAAAGCGAGCCTGCAAAAGGGATTTCCTGTGGTAGTGCTCTACAAATTCCTGTTCCATATCCGGAGAATCAAATTTTAGCCGAAATATGTCTTTGCTCATAGTTTGCTCGACCTTATCAATTCATGAACGTCAACGACCATTTTAAATATTAACGCCAGAAGACAATTTCTCATGCCGGGGTGACAACACTCCTAAAAAGGAGGAAAAATAACTGCCTACTCTACAACCGGCTGCGATTCCGCAATGTGATATAGAAAACCTGTTTCAATTTATCCCTCCAATAGACATAAATGTTCTCATACAACACCTCCTTAGTTCTTTTTCTTGAGCAGAATATCATTCGCGTTTTCTTGAATTTTCCAATCGGTTGCCATGAGCATCTCACGGGCTTTTTTGTCGAACTTGCCTGGAATCCACATTTCCTTTCCAGAGACCTCCGGTAGCTTTTTCAGATCGCTGTCAGCGGTTTTCATTGCGCGTTGAACATCTTTTGTCCAGTAGATATAATCCAATGGCTGCAGTATGATAAAGGTACCATCTTTCTTCTGAAGACGCAGATTTCCGTTAATGTTCCGAATGCGAATCACCGGCGCTACATTTATATGATAGGCCTCCATCATTTGAGCAGAGAGTCGATAAAAAACCGCCGTATCCTCAGCTTTGGCCAGGCTGGCCAATGCAATAAACGCGTCACGCCCTTTCACGTTTTTCATGCTCTCCAGTGCGCCTACCAAAAAGGTTTCTTCCTGGGGATTGTAGGTGTAATTATTCAAAAAGGCTTCAACCAGCTTTGTCTCGATCCCCATTGTTTCAAGCTTCTTTTTATTGATTTTAGTCAATTCACCCGGTGAATTGTCCCGCACCAGCTGCCGCATCCCTTCTGCGGTGATACCGATGCTGACCCCCGTGGCCACAGCACCGCCGACCACTGCCAGAGCAACTTTGGGTGCCAGACCGCCGGCAGCCGAAGATCGGGAGATTTCACCCAGACGACTCGTTACCGGTTCATAATGGGTATAAGGATCTATGCCGAATTCGTAAGCGTATCCGCGCTTGGTGACGTCATATCCGATCGCGACAGATATCGCATTGTCCTGATCTGGATCATCACTGAAAAACGAGCGACCAAGATTGCTTAAATAGCGCCCTGTCCCTTTGGCAATGTTTTTGCTGGTCTCAACGGGTGATGTCAGCAATTTGCCTGCGCCCTTAACTGTTCCCGAAACAGTGCCTCCGACTGCCTCTGCAAAAGCTTCCGAGCGTTGCAATTCTTCCATTGCTTTCAGGGCTTTTAGCTCAGCGATTCGAATCATCAGGATGGAATCGCTTTCCACGGTTATCTGACCGTAATCTGTGTTCAGTTGGTAGGTATTGAAAATTCCGTCATTTTTAACTTCATTTTCAACCTTGTAATTCTCTCCCTGGAGCAGGTCTTGGGGCAGGATATCTTTGGCTTTTAAAATGATCGGTGTTTGCCTAAAATCTTGCGCAGCAGACACAGACGCCGTGCCAAATAATGCGACTGAGGTTAAAACGACCATTGTCAGTTTTGATCGGAAAGCTGTGTTTTTCATCGTTAAACTTCCTTCTTTTAATGGTTAATCTGAAAATTTTTGAAATTTTTGGATCTATCTTTCCAGTTTGTTAACAAATTTTAAAATACCGTCGAAATCAAAATCCTCTGCCAATTGAACCAATTCGTTACAGAAGGGCGCCATGGCATCGGACTCGGACTTCAACTTTTCAGCTATTGATTTAATTTTCATCACATCCCCCATATCAGCAGCCGTTCTGATGCTTTCAGTTACTTTCTGTATTAGCTCGGGTGGCACTGATGCAATCGCCTCTTTATTGCTTGCAATGGTCTTCTTATCAGCCGTGGGACCTAAGGTTCCAACTGCATCCAAAGCTTGCTGGATAGCATTTTCCAGTTCTGCAAATATCCGTTTCAGTTCCTTATCAGAGGTCTTCTTGGCAGCCTGCCCTCTAACAAGTTTTTCCAGTTCCACTGCAGCCGCCTGAAGGTTTGTGGCTTCCAGATTTCCGGCCAGCCCTTTAAGGTTATGAACCAGACTGTGGGCCTGATCAAAATCATTGGCGGCCAAGGCCCCACGTATTTCGTCGGCAACTCCTCTATAGTTTGCCTGAAAATCAAGCAAAAGCTTTCTGTAAAGATGTTTGTTTCCCCTCAATCGTACTAAACCGGCTGCAAGGTCAAATCCTGGTAGATATTCCGGAAGCTCATCTTCCTCTGGCACCATCTGATCAGGATCAGGAGGTGCATCAAGCACTGGCGGAATTTGCACGGCAGCCCGCTGTGAAACCGGCTTAATCCAATTCTGCAAAGTCGCAAACAGCTTGTCCGGATCAATCGGTTTGGT
>JAQYVS010000230.1 GCA_030145365.1 Desulfofustis sp.
AACAGATTCTTTTAATTTCTTGCCGGGCTTGAATTTTACTGTGTTGGAAGCCTTTATCTTGATCGTCTCACCAGTTTGAGGGTTTCTTCCATTTCGGGCTTTACGTTTGATTTTAGAAAAAGTTCCAAAACCTATTAAGGTCACCTTACCATCCTTCTTTTTTAATTCTTTGGTAATGTTCCCCAGAAATGAGTTCACCGCTACAGTCGCTGCTGCCTTGGTTATTCCAGCATCTTTAGAGATTTTGTCTACCAGCTCAGCTTTTGTCATTGTTTTCTCCTTTTTTCCCTACATGTAGTGATTAGACGTAATGAATCACGTGTAGCACTAATTAAAGCATATATTTTATCATTAACGCCAATCATTTTATTTGGTGATTGATAATAATCGGGGCAAAAGATGACTGAATTATTTGTCATATTTTTGTAAGGTAACGAGCTGTGAAATTTCCCCACGTAAAATATTGAAATCAGGAGATGCCAATGTCTGTAACGGCCTTCCAGGATCAGTACCCTGACGAGTATTCACACTGCTACGGGTGCGGCAGAAACAACCCGGATGGAATACATCTTAAAAGTTATTGGGACGGAGAGGAAACTGTTTGTCGTCACACGCCTGAACCGCAGCATTCTGGCGGATTCCCCGGTTTCGTGTATGGCGGTATGATTGCCTCAATCCTTGATTGCCACGGAGCTGGCACTGCTGCAGCGGCTAAAGCGAGGGAAAGCGGGGAGCCTATGACTCGTTTTGTCACCGCTTCACTGAAAGTTGATTATCTCAAGCCAACACCTATTGGCGCAGAGCTTGAAGTGCGCGGTAAAGTCGCCGAAATCAAGGGGCGCAAGGTTACGGTCGACCTGACGCTTCGAGCTGAGCAGACGATTTGTGCGACAGGAACTGTTATTATGGTGCAGATTCCTGAACCAGAATAAACCGTGCTCTATCTTTATGCGCTGATTGCTCCCTGGATCTCAGGACTGGGTCGAGCATGCTCTGTTAGCAAGTGAAAATAGATTTCTGAATTGAGAGGACTTATGCTGAGTACCGAATTTCTGATAACTTCCCTGGTTGTGGTCCTGATTCCCGGTACTGGGGTAATTTACACGGTTTCCAATGGCCTGTTTCTTGGTCGACGGGCGAGTATTGCTGCAGCAATAGGCTGCACCGCTGGAATCATTCCTCATCTGACAGCCAGCATTTTGGGATTATCGGCAATACTGCATATGAGCGCACTTGCTTTTCAGTCAATCAAGTTTGCTGGAGCCGCCTATCTATTATATCTGGCCTGGGGAATGTGGCGGGAAACGGGGACCTTGACACTGGATTCTTCAGCGACATCAAGAGGGGTATGGTTGATCATTAGAAGAGGTTTTCTGATTAATATTCTTAATCCCAAACTATCAGTGTTCTTCCTGGCTTTTCTGCCTCTTTTTGTCTCCACCAATGCGTCTTCACCAACATTGCAAATGATCGTCTTGAGTCTCATATTTATGATGATGACCCTTGTAATATTTGTACTTTATGGCATTTCCGCACATGGAGTAAGAAAATATATTGTGTCTTCGCCGCGTGGTGTAAGTTGGATACAGCGCACTTTCGCAGCAACGTTTGCTATTCTTGGAATTAAGCTGGCACTATCTGAGCAATAATTCAAGACGTGCAGAACTGGAGAGCTCCGCACGTCTTTGAAATGAATGTTATTTCGCAAAAAAGTTCTTTGTTTCAGCTACAACCACAGGTGTCAGAAATATCAGACCTATAAGGTTCGGTATTGCCATCAACCCGTTGAGGGTGTCTGAGATGTTCCACACCAGACTGAGCTTGGCCACTGCACCAACTCCAATGAGAATTATGAACACCACCCGATAGGGGAGAATGGCCTTAATGCCGAACAGGTATTCTATGGATTTCTCGCCATAGTAACACCAGCCAAGCATGGTGGAGTAGGCAAAGAGTACAATCCCCAGGGTGACGATGAGAGCACCTCCAGGGATACCGGCTTGAAAGGCAATGGTGGTTAATTCCGCTCCCGTTTCTCCGTTGGACCAGGCGCCAGTGAGTATAAGCACCAATCCCGTCATGGTGCATACTATCAGCGTATCGATGAACGTCTGGGTCATTGAGACCAGGGCCTGGGTTACCGGATGTTTTGTCTGGGCTGCTGCAGCGGCAATCGGTGCTGAACCAAGACCCGACTCGTTGGAGAATACACCTCGGGCAACACCCATTCTGATAGCCAGCATAACCGTTGCACCGACGAAACCACCGGTTGCTGCTGTTGGGTTAAATGCCTGTTTGACGATCAACACCAGGGCGGAAGGTACTCCACCTATATTTGCGAAAATGATGAACAGAGCTGCCGCCATATAGAAAATAATCATGATCGGGACGAGCACGCTGGTTACTTTGCCGATGCTTTTAATTCCACCGAGGACAACCGCAGCAGTACAGACCATCAGAACCACACCGGTGATCCAGGTGGGAATGTGAAAAGTCGCTTCAACCGCGTCAGCAACGGAGTTAGACTGGACCATATTACCAATTCCAAAAGCGGCAACCGATGCAAAAATCGCAAAAATCACGCCCAGCCAGGGCAGGTTAAGGCCTTTGGAAATGTAATACATGGGGCCACCGCTCATCTCTCCGTTTTCATCCATAACCCTGTATTTTACCGCGAGAACCGCTTCGGCATATTTGGTTGCCATGCCCACCAACCCTGTGATCCACATCCAGAACAGGGCACCTGGACCGCCAACTGCAATGGCAGTGGCCACACCGGCAATATTACCGGTACCAACTGTGGCGGAAAGCGCGGTCATCAGTGCCTGGAAATGGGTGATATCTCCAGGCTCATCCGAATCTTCTTTTCTCTTAATCAGGGCCAGATAGAGGGCATGACCCAATTTGGTGAATTGCAGGCCACGCAGGGAAAAGGTCAACCAAAACCCCGTTCCGACCAGCAGAATGAGCATGGGAGGGCCCCACGCAAACGCTCCAACTTTACCGACAATCGCTTCAAACGCTTCCATATTACCTCCTTTCCGCTTATTAATTGATAACCTGTCCTAACGAATAATTGTGTTCAGACAGTAACCAAAAGATTACACCGTGGTAAAACCACTTCTTGTTATCTATTCATACACATATAGCCTCGCAGGTAGCTGGGGTGTTTTTGTCTTGGTCCCGGAAGTTTGGCCGAATTGGTGCACGTGATAGTTAGGGAAGTAGCCGCAATCTTTGAAATAAAGCGTGCCATGGTTTCGCATTATTTGAGGAATAAGTCAAAAACGAGGCCAATTATTGACTTAATAGTTATTATATCTTACAATTATTGCGATTTCAACAGAAAATCCGGGAGGGGTTGTGAAGATCGATGAAATAAATATCGCGATTATCAATCATCTGAGAGACGGAAGAGTATCGTTTAAAAAAATAGCAGAAGATCTTCAGCTTGCAGAAGGGACTGTCCGGGGCCGGGTCAAAAAACTCAGAGAAGAGGGGATTCTGGAGATCACCGGGCTTGTTGATCCCGAGGCTATTCCTGACAAATATGTGGTGATGGCAGGGATAAAACTTAAAAACATGAACCTTGTCGAGAAGGGAGAGGAGTTCAGCAAACTCCGCGGTGTTACATCGGTTTGTGTGGTAACCGGTCGTTTCGATCTTATTATTATGGCAATGCTGACCAAAGACTTTGGCATTCTTGAATTCTATAATCATGAGGTTTCCAAGATTGCAGATGTACGTTCCGTGGAAACTTTTGTCGTTTATAAAAGTTTCAACCTGAAAGTGCCGCTGCCTAACTGATATCGGCAGACAATTGTTGATATTTCTTTATCACCCAGAAGCGTATCGTATCGGGAGGCCAAGACAATGAGTACGGAAATCAAAACCACGCCGCTGCACAGATGGCATGTGGATAATGGAGCCAACATGGCCGCCTTCGGGGCTTACGACATGCCTCTCTGGTATCCCGAAGGTGCCAAAGGGGAGCATCTTGCCGTTATCAACTCGGTGGGTCTTTTTGACACCAGCCATATGGCCATGGTTACTGTTTACGGTGTCGGTGCCCGGGAATTGCTGCAGACCTGTTTCTCCAAAGATTTGGAGTACTGCATTGGCTTAAAAAAGTCAGCGTTGGGCAAAGGGCGTTCTGTGTACGGCCTTTTCCTGAGCCATGGGGGACATGTGCTCGATGATGCTATTGTTTCGCAGGTTACTGATACCCTGTATTCGATTGTTGTCAATGCTGGTATGGGTGGCCCGATTGCAGCTCACCTGACAGAGCATAACGAGGAGCTGGGAGCCAAAATTTTGGATCTCAGTGATCGGCTCGGTAAGATCGATATCCAGGGCTGCAATTCTGCAAAAATATTGAGCGAAGTGATACAACAGCCGGCTCGTGTCTTCAGCGGATTTCCTTATTTTTCCTTTAAAGGCTGGTTTGCAGATGAGGTTGAAGTCCAGGAGCCGGTTCGGCTCGTTGATGGTACTCCGATTCTGCTCTCGAGAACCGGTTATACCGGTGAGTTTGGATTTGAGATTTTCGTGAACGCGGAAAAGGTGGAGTCAGTCTGGAAACGCCTTCTTACAGTCGGAAAAGCCTATGGCGTTCAACCATGTGGACTTGCCGCCCGCGATTCCTTGCGAGCCGGTGCGGTGCTGCCGCTGTCGCACCAGGATGTGGGGGATTGGCCGTTTGCGGAAAATCCCTGGCCATTTGCCTTGGCTGATCGCGATGAGCAGGGAAATTTCTTGAAAGACTTTATCGGAGCCGATACCCTCGAATCCTTGGAGTCAGAAGAATATACCCTGGCTTTTGCCGGCTACGATCCTCGCAAAATGACGGTGTCTGAGAAATCATATGTAGCTGACGAACAGGGCAACAGGGTTGGAGAGATCCTGACCTGTACAACTGATATGGCCATAGGCCGTGTTGACGATAAAATAGTCAGTGTTGCCACGGTGGAAGGTAAACCGGAGAATTTTGTGCCTCGCGGACTTTCTTGCGGGTTCATAAAAGTAGCGTGCAGATTTGTTCCGGGAGACGATGTTATTCTGACAGACGGGAAACGCAGGATCAAAGTGGAGATTCGCAGTGATATCAGGCCGAACCGGACCGCCCGTAGGCCCATAAAAGAAATGTTATAAGAGAGGAGGAAAAACAGTGAAAGATATCCAGGAACTGATTTTACCAGAAGATGTCCGATATTCAGATGATCATGAGTGGGCAAAAGTTGAGGGAGCTACTGTCAAAATCGGAATCAGCGACTACGCTCAGGATCAGCTTGGTGATGTCGTTTTCGTCGAGTTACCGGAGGTCGGAGATTCTTTCGAGGCCGGTGATGAGTTCGGGACTATTGAATCAGTCAAGGCCGTATCGGAACTCTATCTTCCTCTCGGCGGGGAAGTGGTCGCGGTTAATGAGGAACTGGAAGGTGCGCCCGAACTGTTGAATCAGGATCCCTACAGCAGTTGGATTATTGAAGTAAAAGCCAACGATGTTCAGGATCTTGAAAATCTTCTGGATCGCGATGCTTACTTAGGAATCCTGAAAGGGGAATAAGTTCTGGAGTGGAATTAAATTAAAGGAGTGAGGGATATTATGCGTTATTTGCCGCACACAGATGCAGATATTCAGACCATGCTTGGGGAAATAGGGATAAAGGATTTTGCAGAGCTCTTCCGAACCGTTCCCGAGGCCTGTCGCTATGACAGAAAAATGAATCTGCCCGATCCGAAAACCGAGTGGGAGCTCAATACATATATGGGGGGGATCCGTTCGATGATGGATGTTACCCCGGATCATACCGTACTGATAGGTGCCGGTCGTTATCAGCACCATATCCCAAGCACGATCCCCAATATCATGGGAAGATCCGAATTCCTTACGGCATACACTCCGTATCAACCGGAAATGGCCCAGGGAACTCTACAGGGTCTGTTTGAATACCAGACCCTGACGGCGAGGCTGCTCGGGGTGGATGTCGCCAACTCCTCGATGTACGATGGTGCTTCGGCCCTTGCCGAAGCCCTGCTCATGGGAATCAGGATTAGTCGAAAGAAAAAACGAGTTGCCGTTTCCCAGGCGATTCATCCACATTACCGAGAAGTCGTCGACACGTACTTTAAACCAACCGAATTTGAAGTAGTTGAACTGCCGTTTCTGGAGAACGGCCGGACCGATCTATCAGCTCTGAAAAACCAAGAGGATCTTGCGGCGGTGGCTCTCCAGTCCCCAAATTTCTTTGGAGTAATTGAAGATCTGGAGGCAGGGTCTGCAGCCATTCACGGGATTGACGCTCTTTGTGTCGTCTGTTTTTCCGAACCAATGGCTTTCGGCCTGTTGAAAAGTCCGGGAGAATGCGGGGCTGACATTGTCTGCGGGGAAGGCCAGAGTTTTGGAATGCCCAAATCTTTTGGAGGTCCTGGACTCGGAATGTTTGGCTGCCGGGATCAATTTGTCCGTAACATGCCCGGCCGACTGGTGGGAGAAACCACCGATCTTGACGGCAAACGCGGCTATGTCCTGACGCTTTCAACCAGGGAACAACATATACGCCGAGAAAAAGCTACCTCAAACATCTGCTCTAATCAGGGGATTTGTACACTGACAGCAGCAATGTATATGGCTTCACTTGGAGGAACAGGGCTGAGAAAGATGGCCAGATTGAACTATGATAAAGCACAATATCTTAAGAATGGTCTACAGGAAACCGGTGCGGCATGCAGCTTTTCCTCACCGACTTTTAACGAATTTGTAGTGGAATTCGGCAATGACTTTAAACCGGCCCAGAAACGGCTGATGGCAAAAGGCATTGTTGCCGGCCTCGATCTCGAGAGATTTTATCCGGATTTTAAAAACCGATATCTCTTTTGCGTTACCGAGACTGCATCTAAAGAAGTTCTGGACACAGTGATCAGTGAGGTGAAAAAATGAAAAATGCGCCTGGAATAAGCGGATTGATAATGGATGAGCCTCTTCTCTGGGAGAGAGGAAAGGTGGGGAGAAACGGCATGAGTATTCCCGTCAGCGATGTGCCTGCTTCTGCCATTGATGACGGTCTCTGTGGTCCTGGGCCAGATTTTCCTGATCTCGGTGAGGTGGAGGTGGTCCGTCATTATACACGGCTGTCCCAATGGAATTTCGGTGTCGATACCGGCATGTATCCCCTTGGCTCCTGTACAATGAAATACAACCCGAAAATAAACGAGAAGCATGCCGGTGCCGAAGAAATCACATCGGCTCATCCGATGCTTGGAGATGAATATTGCCAGGGAACACTTAAAATCATCTACGATCTGCAGAATTACCTGGCAGAGATCACAGGCCTTGACGCAGTATCGGTACAGCCTGCGGCGGGTGCGCACGGCGAACTGGCCGGGATGCTGATTTTTGCAGCATATCATCGGGATGCGGGTAACCCGCGGAGCAAGATTCTGATGCCCGACACTGCCCATGGAACCAATCCGGCAAGTGCCGCTTTGTGCGGGTATAAGCCGGTTTCCATTAAGTCAGGAGATCGGGGAATTCTCGATGTCGATCAGATCCGAGAGCTGATGGACGAGGAGACGGCGGGCATCATGATCACCAACCCCAATACCCTGGGACTTTT
>JAQYVS010000212.1 GCA_030145365.1 Desulfofustis sp.
GTATCTGAACCGAGGGTCCACCGGAGCGTTGGTTGAACGTCACCCATTCGGCGGTTTTAAGATGTCCGGCGTCGGCTCAAAGGCAGGAGGGCCCGATTATCTGCTGCAGTTTATGGATCCGAGACTGGTATCTGAAAATACGATGCGCAGAGGTTTTGCCCCTATCAAGGAAGATGATGACTGGATTGACTGAGGAAGATTATATCGTCGAGATGAGCCGGATTGGAAACCTGTTTAACGCTAATTTCCCGACCCGGCCATCTGAATCATGTGGTGGAAATCGTTAGTTCCACTGCATTTTTTATTGTGTTGGCCACAATACAACCCCGTTCAGCGATAACGAGCAATTTTTCAAACTCATCGGCATCCTGATAATCACCTGATACCTGTAAATCTATCTTTGAAAAACGCGGGGGTGTCCCGTCCAGCTGTGCCTTGATGGTGATCTGAAGATCTTTCATCGCTAAATCCCGAGTCTTGACCGCAGAAAGAAGATTGCTCATATAACAACCACCCAGGCCGATCAGAAACAATTCACCTCCCATGGCTCCCGCATCTTCTCCGCCCTTTGCCTTGGGTCGATCGCAGAAAACCCGATGCTCACGCGCCTGCCCCTCAGAGGTGGATTCCGAACTTTGTCGTACCTCGACCTGTACTTCCATAATTATCTTCCTTATCGCTTACTCTTCTTCTGACTGGTCATCAACCGACCAGTCACATGGAAATGATTTAAACAGTTCTTCTTCAATTCTGTCGTGTAACCTGACATGAACCGTGTAATCATTATGGAGATGAAAGCTTACTTTGGTAATAATACCTTGTTGCACCCAGCACGCGTCTTCACCACCGGAAAAAACCGCCGAAATCTCAATTGTCCTGGCCAGAATTGCTCGTGCCGTTTCGTAGTTGGAACACTTTATGTCAAAACAGAGCCCGGTCCGGGAAATATCGGTCAAGGGGCCCTTGAAGTAATTCTCGCTCGGTTTTCCTTCTTGATCAAGTATGGTTGCAGTTACAACTCCTGATACCGGAAATCTTGGCGATGAACGCCTGTCCAGGTTTTTTTGAGCCACCCCTGATTTACTCTTCCCTGTTTTTTGGCAGAAATCACGGAGTTTTTCATACAATCCCGGCTGCATTTCATGCCATTTCTCCGCCGCCGACCTGGTCAGACTGTATAGGTTCACCTCCGACTGGGTTGCTGCCGATAACGGACACAGGGAAATTTCGAAAAAACTCTCTTCACCTACGATATCACCCCTTGCCAGTTCCAGAACCACTTTGTTTTTGTCCTCCTTGCGGTAAAAGAGCACAACCTTGCCGCTGTCGATAAAAAATAGTCGGTTACTCACCTTGCCCTGAACCTGAAGCAGTTTGCTCGGTTCTATGGTCGCCGGTTCAAGACTGTAGAACAGGCTGTTGGTCTCCTCGGTATTACATTCCTGGTACAACTCCTGCCAGACTGCCAGGTGATCCTTATCCAGCAGCTTGAATTTCTGTTCCTCGATAATTTCACCGGTGGAAACGATGAGATTCAGGTTCATAGGATCGCCGGCGATCAGTTCTTCGCGCAGCGCATCCGCCTCTGCAAAATCTCCACGCAAAGCCGCTTCTTTAATGATACCCGCCAGATTCTGGCTGTTCCGCGCCGAAATTTGAGCCGCCTGTGTATCGGCTGTGTTGTTATCGGTCGACATCAATCAACTCCTGTATTGTGAAAATCCACCTTTATTGCACCTGCTGTTTGCCCATGGAACCTATTTAAATCACAGTCCCTTGTCATTATTGCATATAAAGTTGAAATATGTCAAAAAACGAGCATTAACTTTTATTCAACTGACAATTATGATTATCATACTATCTTCGGCAAAAACCCAGGCAGTCCCTCCATCTTTTAATCTGAGGGGCCACCAGCCCCCCCTGCTTGAGCGGACTCAGATGCTGGTCAACAGATGTCTTGAACTCAGTAAAGACGATATCGCCGCGGTAATGAAGGTGAGCGACAGGCTGGCGGAAAGCACCTGGCAAAGATTTCAGGAATTTAACTTCCCCCACGTGAGTCCCCAGGCAGCTCCCGCGCTCATCACCTTTGGCGGCACTGTTTTTTCTGAAATTAAGCATCTGGGCTATACAACAGAAGATTTCTCTTTTGCCCATCAACGACTGCGCATTCTCTCCGGTCTTTACGGTATACTTCGCCCGTTGGATCTGATGCAGCCGTATCGTTTGGAAATGGGGATGAAGATCGGTCTCGGTCAGGCAGGAAATCTATACGACTTCTGGTCAGACAGTATTACCGATCAACTGAACAAGGATCTCAAACAGGTCGACAGTGAACTTCTTGTCAACTGCGCCTCAAAGGAATATTCTCGGGCAGTTCAGACAAAAGAACTCAAAGGCACCATGCTGAATATGGCATTTAAACAACAAAAAAACGGTACCATTAAGACAATTGCCGTCTATGCCAAAAAGGCCCGGGGAATGTTTGTGGACTGGTTTCTTATAAATCGAATATCAGATACGGATCAACTTAAAAAATTCAAGCGAGGCGGCTATCGATTTTTCCCTGAATTGTCAAACGACAGGGAGTTCGTTTTTGTCACTGAACTGCAGTAGAAAAGCGAACACCGTGAATACATGATGTAACAACGGTTCTTGGTAAGAGACACGTGAGACTGGACCTGGATACAAGGGGTTCTGCCAAACCACTCAATATCCCATAAAGGGATTTGGACAATGACCCGATGAGGCATCTTTTAACACGGTCAGAAGATGCCTCATCGTTCTATTTTACCGAGATACTTCCACCTGTGCTGCTTTTTCGTAGTAACGCACCAAGGCTCCATGATCAAGTCCCTGCATACCATCAACCTTGAGCGCCTGCATGATTTCCATGACACCTGCGGTCAGAGGTAGGGGAACGCCGATCTCGTGGGCTGTTTCGAGTACATTTGCCAAATCTTTGATGTGCAACTCAATGCGGAACCCGGGATCGAATTTTCGGTCAAGCACGAGCGGCGCCTTGGCATCAAGCACAGTGCTGCCAGCCAATCCACCACGGATAGCCTGATAAACGAGTTCCGGTTCGACACCAGCTTTGGAAGCCAGTACCAGAGCTTCCGACATGGCGGCGATATTCAAGGCAACAATAATCTGATTGGCAAGTTTAGTAATATTGCCTGCGCCGATGCTGCCGGTGTAAACTACGGAACCGGCCATGGCATCCATGATATCAAAGCATGTATCGAAAATCTCCTTTTTGCCGCCAACCATTACAGAAATAGTGCCGTCAATGGCTTTGGGTTCTCCTCCGCTGACGGGCGCATCGAGCATCTCCACTCCATTTTTTTCCAACTCTTTGGCAACTTCACGGCTGGCCAGCGGAGCAATTGAGCTCATATCAATGACGACCGAACCGGACTTTGCACCCTCAATAACTCCATTTTCACCCAGTATAACCGTTTTCACATGGGGGGAGTTGGGAAGCATGGTGATGATTACGTCTGTTTGCTCGGCGACGGCCTTTGGCGAATCAGCAGCTGCTGCTCCTGCAGCGACAACCTCTTCTACAGCAGGTTTATTCAGATCCATCACCACCAGATCGTACCCCTTTTTGAGCAGATTTTTACTCATGGGTTTGCCCATAATTCCAAGACCGATAAATCCAATTTTCATAGTTCTCTCCTGTTAAGACTTCAATAATAGATGATGAGTATGATGCATTAATATTTTTTCAGCCAGCCAAGTCCAGCTTCAGTATCACCGGCCGGTATGTATTCACAGCCAATCCAGCCGGAATACCCGGATTCGTCAATGGCCTTGAATACGTTTTCAAAATTGATTTCTCCGCTGCCCGGTTCGTGACGGCCCGGATTGTCAGCAAGCTGAATATGACCAATCCGATCAACCAGAGTCGTAATGCTGTTGATCAGCTCACCTTCCATCCGCTGCATATGATAAATATCGTATTGCAATTGCATATTGGCATGACCAATCTGATCCAGCAGATCAATAGTCTGCAGTGAGCCCACCAGATGAAAACCGGGAAAATTTTTATCGTTGAGCGGCTCAACCAGCAGTTTGATCTGCTCCTTTTCCAAGGCATCTGCGGCAAAACGCAAATTATTGATGAGCGTCTGTTGAATTGCTTCATCAGATTCATTTTCTGGTGTCAAACCCACCAGGCAATTGAGCCGTGGACAGGTGAGCGCTTTGGCGTATTCCACTGCTTTTCCCACACCGTCCTGGAATTCCTGCTCTCGGCCTGGAAGACAGGCGATACCCCGTTCTCCGGCTGCCCAATCCCCTGCCGGGAGATTGTGTAAAACCTGCTTCAAGCCATACGTTCCCAAAACTTCGACCAGCTGGTCAACCGGCCAATCGTATGGGAACAGGTACTCCACCGCACTGAATCCGTTGTTCGCGGCCTTCTCAAAGCGGTCAAGAAATTCCACTTCGTTAAATAACATGGTCAGATTTGCATTAAATTTCGGCATAACAATTCTCTTTGAGGTTACTGCAACCGGTACTCCAATATGATTGCATATTTGACATAAGTATCCTAGAATGATCAAACATCAGATAAGCATAACATCTGATGTTTGAATTTTGTATTGTACTTTTACTCTTGTGTCAATAGAAATGTATCTATTCACACAACTTATTTTCAACGGCAGTAATCTTAGGATATCTATTTGATTTTATAATTATTTGTTCTCAATACAAATAACAAATTGATGGTCAAAACTCGACTATGCAAACTCACCAATGAACCCACAACGATTTAATCTAAAGCGAAAGCGACTTGCCGACCAAATTGCCGATCAGCTGATGGAAATGATCACCGAGGGGAGTTTAAAACCGGGGGACAAACTCCCATCCGAACCGGAACTGATGCAGCAGTTTCAAGTGGGACGAAGCTCGATCAGAGAAGCCATCGGGGCCCTTTCCCTGATTGGCCTGATCAGTGTCAGGCCGGGCCACGGTACCCATGTTGCCCATTTCACGTCAGAGCAGCAGGCCAAACCAATCGGCTTGATAGGTATCGGCAAAGAACGAATCCGTGAACTGGTTGAAGCTCGAATAGAACTCGAATGTGTCATCGTCCGTCTTGCAGCCGAACGGGCAAATACAAACGACCTCATTAACATCAGAAAAAAACATCAGCAATTAAGAGATGCTCTGAATAAAAAGAGCGAACCGATGAAACATGATCTGGCTTTCCATATGGCTTTGGCCGAAGCCTGTCATAACACTGTTTTAACCAGGTTTTTTCTGGAAATGCGGCAACCGATCCAACAATGGATGGAACAGAAGGCCAAATATGACTGGGGCTACGATCAGGTGTATGAGCAGCATGATACGATTTTTACAGCTATTGAGGCACACGATAACGCGGCTGCGGAAGAGGCTCTTAAAGCCCATCTGCTCTCCACCGGTGAACAATTGGTAACAGCAATCCTGAGCACCGATGAATAAGATTAACCTCTTCACCCATAGTTAATTATGCAGACAAAGATACTTTATGGAAAAGGCTTATTGCCCATTGACCTGCCTGAGCAGATAAGCGTTTCTGAAATAAACAAATATCCGATGCCGATCATCGATGACGCTGATTCAGCCGTACGTGGAGCGTTTAAACAACCAATAGACAGTCCGCCTTTAGCTGAGCTTGCCAAAGGAAAAAAAGACGCCTGCATCCTGATCTGCGATATCACCAGGCCCGTTCCCAACGGCACTATCCTGCCGCCATTGGTTGACACCCTCATCTCAGCCGGAATCGCCAGAGATAAAATCCTCATTCTCGTTGCCACCGGGCTTCATCGGCCCAATGAGGGAGAGGAATTACGGGAGTTGATCGGTAACGATGAGATTTATAATTCAATTCGCATTGAAAACCACTTTGCCCGGGACCGTGACGCCCACGTTGATTTAGGCTTCACCACCGGCGATATTCCGATCGGAATCGACAAACGTTTCTATCATGCTGATCTGCGTCTGATCACCGGTCTGGTTGAGCCGCATTTCATGGCCGGTTATTCTGGTGGAAGAAAAGTGGTAGCACCTGGTGTTGCCTACCAGGATACGATTTTAAAATTTCATACCGCCCATATACTCGAACATGAACGAGCGGTGAGTTGTGTTATGGAGGGCAATCCACTCCATCAGGCCCAGCTTGAAATCATCCGGAAAATCGGAGCTATTTATGCGGTAAACACCGTCATCGACGACAAACGCAGAATGGGGCTGGTGACGTTTGGAAACATTGAATCAAGTCATCTTGAGGCGGTCAGCTTCATGAAACGTTACTCGGAGGTTGACGTCAACCGCAAATTCAAGACCATTGTCACCTCTGCCGGCGGTTATCCGCTGGATAAGACCTATTATCAGACGGTAAAAGGAATGGTAGGCCCCATGGATATTCTGGAACCGGGCGGCACCATAATCATCGCCAGTGAATGTTCCGAGGGAATGGGCAGCAAGGAATTTGTCTCGGCACAGCAGCTGCTCTGTAAAATCGGCCATGACAAATTCATGACCCTGCTCGAAACGCGCAGCGAAGCGTTGATTGATGAATGGCAGACCGAAATGTTGCTCAAGCCCTTACGAAAAGGTAGCATTAAACTTTACACCACCAACCTTAAGAAAGCAGAACTCGAGCAGACCTATGTCGAAGCGGTAACCTCGGTTGAACAGGCAATTTTACAGAGTATTCAAGAGCAGGGCAGCAACGAAATTGCCGTGATTCCAGAAGGTCCCTATGTTGTACCACGCTACAGCCCGGAGAGCTAAAATGTGGGCAAGCGGCCACGATTAATTCAGAAAGTCATTGAATTCCGACCTGACTCTGGAGAATTTGATCGCAAATCCTAGCCCTTCAAACTTGTTGGTGATTTTCTTCATTGTATTGATTCCGACCACGCGGCCGTCTTCAGTTACCAGCGGTCCCCCTGAATTACCCGGGTAGATTTCAGCATTGGTCTGAATGAAATCCCCGCGGTTGTTGGAAACAACACCAGAGGTAACACTGTTGTTCAACTTCAGCGGAGACCCGATCGCATAGACGTTTTGCCCCAACGATAAGGGACCGTCTTCTTCAACCAGATACGGTGTTTTATAGCCGTCAAGCTTCAGCAGGGCCAGATCATAGGTATCGCTTACCCGGTAAAAAACTGCTGACTTTTCGCTACCGTCGGCTAAAACTACACCAAAGCGGGTTTGGCCGGACAAGCGTTTACTCGTCTGATAGAATGTGTTTTTGCGACTATTGAATTCTGCCTGTGCGTTCTGGTATTCGCTATAACGACTGGAAAAATCATCTTTCCACTGTTTGAAATAGTTCTCCCGCTGTGTAAGGCCTGATTCGAATTCGGCACGCTGCTCCTGATCTATCTGGCTTGTATGATCTTTCAGAGCTCTACGGTATTTCTGCCGGCTGTCTGAGAGGTTTTTTTGATAGTTTTCAAGACGTTTTTTTTCCTGTACCAGACTCGTCTGCACTTTTTTCAGACGATCCTCTGTCTCATTGATTTTACCAACCACCCGCTCATCGTCTGCTCTGCTGCCCCTAATCACGTGACGATTAGTGACTATCAATCCGTCATCACTGATAAAAAAGCCTGATCCATGCCCTGCTTCGGTAACGATCGTGATGACCGAAAGATTGGCCTGTTCAATGGCTGTTGTCGGCCCAAGTTCCTCATTCAGCATTTCAGCAAGGTCTTTTTCCCCAGAACTCTTGCCGGCTGCGCTTTTGCCCGGTTGGTTCTCTCTTACTGCTTCTGGAACTGGATGCTGATCGTAGTGAATAGAGGCTACTTCAGACAGATCGATGGTGATCATCCCGCCAAATTGTTGGTAACTGAGACGAGAGCCGTCTCGTTGGACGGAATCGGTTCGGATGACCGTTCCGTTTTTTAAATGCAGTTCATGGGCGTCAAGCGTGAGGGCTAGCACAAATGTAGCCAACACACCTATGAATAATAAGAATCGAGTTATGTCCATCTCATGTAGATTAGCTGTTCTATTGAGCCACCACAGGCCCGATTATACCAGAGTTCCAGATAGTCTCACCAGACTTTACTATATCACAAGTTAATGATCGGTTAAATCAATCGAGCGAGAGATCTGGATTATCCGTGTCAAAAGATCAGAGCAGGAATTTTATCAGCACAAAACCGCCGATAAGAAGCACCACGAAGACAATGGAGAGAATATTGAAGTACTTGTCGATATAGCGTTTTACCGGTTCTCCAAATTTCCAGATGAAAGCAGCAACCAGGAAGAAACGAGCAGATCGGGAAAGCAGGGAAACCAACAGGAAGGTGGTGAAGTTGAGTTTAAAAGCTCCGGCGGTAATAGTGAAGAGCTTGTAAGGCAAAGGAGTAAAGCCAGCAGCGCCGACCGCCCAGACATCGTAGTTTTGGTAGAGTTCCTGGACAGTATGATACTTGTGCTCCAGACCATACCAGCCGATTATCTGCTGTCCCAGTGAGTCCATAAACCAGAGCCCAAGACCGTACCCAAAAGCACCGCCAAAAACTGAGCCGACGGAACAAATGGCTGCATACTTAAAGGCCTTGGTGGGGGCGGCGATGCACATGGCGATGAGAAATACATCGGGAGGTATCGGGAAAAAAGAGGACTCAACAAAGGCGATAAAGAAAAGCGTCCAGCCACCGTAAGGTCCAGCGATCCACTCCATACAATAATCATAGAGCTTTTTCACAGGGCCGCCGGCCATTTTCTCGTTGTCACTTCCAGCCATGTTCCCCTACCAGGTCAACGAAGCGGACTCTCTCCAAATCGCGCACGACTATTTCATCGCCGTTTTTCTCAACAAGCTGTAAGACCTGCAGGTTCTGATCGCCGACCGGAATAACCAGTCTTCCCTGATCGGCAAGCTGATCAATCAATGGCCGCGGTATTTCCGGGCCTCCGGCGGTAACCATGATCGCGTCATAGGGACCGTGTTCCGCCCAGCCCAGGGTGCCGTCGTCCAGTTTTGCCACAATATTGAAATAGCGGAGCTGATCAAAGACTCTTCGCGAGCCGGCCAGAAGAACATTTATTCGCTCCACGGTATACACCTGGCTGCAGAGCCTGGAAAGAACTGCTGCCTGATAGCCAGAGCCGGTGCCAATCTCGAGAACCCGCTCACTGCCGGTCAGCGCTAAAGCCTGGGTCATTGCCGCGACAATATAGGGTTGGGAAATGGTCTGGCCTGAGGCAATGGGCAGGGGAAAATCACCGTAAGCTCGGGACCGCAGTGCATCATCTACAAAGAAATGACGAGGCACACTGCGCATCGCTTCCAGAACATTAGTGCCTGAGATACCCCTCGGTATAAGCTGTTCCTGCACCATCCGATCCCGAATGGTGCCAAATCTGTCGTCCACTACTGTTTCTCTTGCCCCGGTTCGAGAGGTTCAAATTCTCCCGACTCGGAAGCATTATATTGAATATCCTTCACCGTTTCACCTTCAAAGGTGACAATAATCCGATTATAACTTTTGGGACCAAACCACTTTCCGACATAGAACGTTCGCTGCGCGGTTGATTGCTCCTGCTCATAATAGAGCCAGCGTTCAGGTGCACCTGCCCCCTCCTGCCGTTCATCGGGATCACCAAGAAAGGTCAGGACATCGGTTTTTGTAGAACTTCCCGGGGTGATGAGACTGGCATCGGAAGCCAGATGTCTAACCGGCTTGTTCACACATCCCGACAGGATAACAATGCTTAGACAACAGACGAAAAATCTCAATAAAGCAGCCATGGTATCTCCGGAATACGCCTCTGTTGTTTAGATTTTTATCATTTATATGCAGATTATCAGCGTTAGTGACCAGTCAGCACTACCACACTGATCACCCAAACCTAAGTGGTGATTACGGAATCCGGGCTCAGGGAAGAAGCGTACAACACGCTCTATAGCCTGTAGTATCCTATTTTTCAATAGTTATATGAGCTGCTCCCACCAATGAAAAGGCGCCGTAATCATCTACATGCAGAAGCGTGCAGGGATCCGGCGCCGGTTAAAACAGCTGAAGAAGAAGTCTCTATCAGTTTACGGCCTTATGTAAAATCCGATAATTACGTTCAACCATTTCCAATGGGTCGACGGTTAATCCGGCCTGAATCATCGCATTATCATAGATCTGCATGGCAATCTCGACGGCGAACGACTCGTCCGATTTCATCAGTTCTGCCAGTTTGCATATCAGGTCGCTATCAGTATTTATCTCAAGGTTTTTCTTGGAGATCTCACCCAGCATACCTTTTTCCAGGCGACCTGCCGCCATCACTCGTTCCATCGACGAGGTCATATAGCTGTCCGGGTTGACGATCATAGCCGGGGAATCAACCAAGCGAGCTGATTTCGAGACGTCGGCCACTTTTTCTTTAAGCGTCTCTTTGAGCCAGGAGATGAGATCTTTACTTTCTGTTTCGGCAAGTCCCTGATCCAATTTTTCCTTCTCGCTCTCCGGTACATCCCCCTTGTCATCTAAAGAAAGATCAGCCCTGTCTGCAGATACGAATTTTTTACCGTCAAATTCAGCAAGATGACTCAGGACAAAATCGTCTATGGGTTCGGTGGTGTAAAGAATTTCCACATCCTTTTTCTTAAACATCTCCACATAAGGTCCCGCTTCAATCGCTTCCCTGCTCGGTCCGTTAATATAGTAGATTTCCTCCTGATCTGGATTCATGCGAAGTAGGTATTCGGCCAGGCCGATAGGCGTCGCATTTTTCGATTTAGATGATTCAAAACGCAGCAGCTTTCCAAGTTCACTGCGATACTCGAAATCGCTGGTAACACCTTCTTTCAAATAAATGCCGAATGTCTCCCAGAATTTCAGATAGGATTCTTCATCCTTTTTGGCTTCCTCATTGAGATGCTTGAGAAAACGTTTGGTAATCACCCTTCTGATTTTTGCCACCAGCGCGCTGTCCTGCAGCTGCTGCCGGGAAATATTGAGCGGCAGATCCTCACTGTCAACAACGCCTTTGAGAAATCGCAGCCATTCAGGCAAAATCGTTTCTGAATCCTGATCGATCAAAATTTTCTGACAATACAGATTCACTCCTGGACTTACCCGACCAAAACCCATGATTTCAAAATTCTCCTTGGGAACGAAGAGCAAAGCGTTGATTGCCAATGGTGCATCTGTTGAAAAATGCAAACGATAGGTCGGGTCATCGGAAGTATTGGCAATGAACTTATAAAATTCCAGATATTCTTCATCCGTTATTTCAGAGCGATTCCGCGCCCAGAGCGCCTGGACCGTGTTGATCGTTTCCCCGTCAAGCTTGATTGGAAACGGGACAAAGGATGAGTACTGCTTGACAACTGACTCCACCTTGTATTTCTTGGCATAATCCTCACACCCTTCTTTGAGCGAAACAATGATTTTCGTCCCGCGGTGCAATCCAGGGCACTCACTGATCTCAAACGATCCGGTACCATCTGAAACCCATTCGTATCCTTCGCTGCCATCCCAGGAACGACTCTGCACCCGCACTTTGGAGCCAGCCATGAACGCTGCATAAAAGCCGACACCGAATTGACCGATTAAACTGACATCTTTACGCGCCGCTTCGGCGAGCTCCGCTAAGAAAGAATTAGATCCGGAATGCGCAATGGTACCGAGATTGGAAATCAATTCATCTTTGCTCATCCCGATACCAGTGTCGGTAATCGTTATTTGTTTTTTATCTTCATCAAGGTCAATGATTATCTCCAAGGGCACATGAGCATCAAAGAGATCCTCCTGGTTCCTGGTTAAACTCTCGTGGCGAAATTTTTCAAGAGCATCCGCCGCATTTGAAATCAGTTCCCTGACAAACACATCGCGCTCGGTATAGAGTGAATTGATAACGATATCGAGCAGTTTTTGGGTCTCTGTCTGAAATTCGTGGGTTGTTGCTGTACTCATAATAACCTCATTGTATTGATAATTAGTAATGCAAGCAGGCAGCCGTTTACGGGGCCTGCTTGCTATTTTCATTAAAGTCGGCGAAAATATTAACCATGGATAATTGGCTGTCAACCTTTGCTGCACCACCATAACAAACCTCTTGCCCACTGGATTCAGCATGAAAATGATCGCGGTGGCCGACAGGCACATGTCAGCGAGGCATCTTCATCATATTGATGACAGAGGCGGGGCCGATCTGCACGACCTGACCCGAATGGTAAACAACTCAGTCTGTCTGGCAGGGGGTGGAGAATCCAATTGCACCCCGCTTAACACCCCTTCAGAATTCATGGAAAGCGAGCTGGCAGCATTTGTAAAAAACGATTATTTACAGGCTCTGGAATGCTGAAAATTGTGGCTGGCTGGCAATTATAATTGAAAAATCAAATAGTGACGTAACCCTTCATGACTAATTTTAAAGATACTATTATCATCGGTGCCGGCATAAGCGGCCTGGTTGTTGCTCATAACCTGAAACGTATGCAGCCAGATCATGATTTTCTTCTGCTTGAGCAAGACAGTGGCACCGGCGGCGTTATCAAATCTTTCTCCGATAACGGCTATCTGGCAGAGTGTGGTCCGCACGGCTTTCTCGATAATTGTGGTGAGAGCCGGCAGCTGCTTGCCGATACAGGACTTGAGGCTGAGTGTGTGCGGGCTCCGCTCAAGACCTTTGTCCGCTATGTCTGTATCAACTCCAAATTGATGATGATTCCCCAGTCGCCGTTGAAAATCATCTCTGCCCCCCTGATTTCCTGGCCCGATAAATTCAGAGTTCTCGGTGATCTGTTTAAAAAACCGCTGGAGGGAGAACCCACTGTTGCAAAATGGGCAGATTACCGATTCGGTAAAGCCCTGCTACCCTATGTTGATGCAGTGTTCACCGGAACCTATGCCGGAGATTTCAACGAGTTGAAAATCGATGCCGTGATGCCTGGCGTTCGACAACTTGAAAAAGAGCACGGCTCGATTATCCGGGGAGCTATTGCCAAAGCACGACAGGCGAGAAAAAAGAAGGCACAAGGCGAAAAGCTTCAGATGCCGTCAATGACGAGCTTTGCAGGAGGCATGCAGAGACTGCCAGAAAGACTTACCGAGCTTCTTGGTACCGGCAGCTTACGACTCAACACTGAAGCACGTGAAATCGAAAAACACGAATCCGGCTGGCTTGTTAAAACCAAAAACGAAACATTTGTTGCAAAAAATCTCGTTCTTGGGTTGCCAATCAACCAGAGCCTTGGCCTTCTTGCTGAATTAGACAAAACTGCCGCTGACATGCGGGTACCTGAAGCCTGGATTGGAACCATTGTATTTGGTTTTGAAAAGGCCAGCCTTCCCCCCGGTTTTGGATTTCTGATCCCGGAAAGCGAACAGCGTTTTTCCCTGGGTACATTATTTTCCTCGAATATGTTTCCCAACCGTGCCCCTGATTCTCATATCGTTTTTGAAACCCTGGTCGGTGGAAGAAGACATCCGGAACGGCTGGAGCTCGACGATAAGACCTTGATAACCGAGGCCCTGGCCGATGTAAAAGGCCTTATCGATTTACCCGACACTCCGGATTACACAAAGATATTACGGCCATCGGGCGGCATTCCTCAACAGGAAAAAGGCTACACCAAGCTTCTGAATTGGCGTAACACTCTGGTTCAAAACAATCCGGGACTATTCGTCTGTGGTTTTGGCTGGGAGGGTATTGGGCTGAACGATATGATTAAGACGGCCTGTTCGGTAGCTGCGCAAATTAGTGCCAATCCATCACAGCACCAGGATCAGGCCGATGTAAAGAAGGTCTATTTCTAGAAACTGGAAATAACTCAGAGTTGGCGAACCTTATCGCTTAAATATTTCAATTGGGCGGATACAGAGTTGTCTCGTCTACTCAATCCACTCACCACTTTAATGGAGTGCATCACCGTTGAATGATCGCGTTTGAATACTTTGCCGATATCGGCCAGAGTATCTTCTGTATGCTTCCGGCTCAGATACATCGCTACCTGCCGTGGAAAGGCAACAGATCGCTTTCGCGTCTTTGATTGCATCTCATCCAGGCTCACCTTAAACTGTCTGCCAACCAGTTCACTAATAGTGCGAGCCGTTAATGTTTTGGTCGATCCGGTTAAAAACTGAACCACCTCTTCGATCAGCTTTTCATTCACCGTATTATTATTCAAAGCTGCCCGGGCACCAATGGCAATTATCGTCGATTCAATCTGTCTGACATCGCCCGTAACATATTGAGCCAGATAATCAACAAAGACATCGGGAAGATTGATATTTTGCTGGGCAGCCTTTTTCATGATAATACGGCAGCGTGTATCGAGATCCGGTTTATGAATTGAAGTGATGAGTCCCGAAGACATCCGGGACCGGAAATCGTCATCGATATCAGCCAGTTCCCGCGGAGTTTTGTTAGCCGTCATTACCACGCGTTTCCCCGATTTGATCAAATAATCAAGGACTTCATTTAACTCCTGTTGGGTTTTTTTCTTGCCAGTCAGACTCTGCATATCTTCAACAAGAAGGATATCACACCGCTCCTGATATTTACGCTTGAAATTGTCCATTGCATTGGATCTGATGTTCTGCACCATTTCTGCGGCAAACTGCTGGGCAGTCAGATAATGTAAACGAGTCATTGGCTGACTGTCGAGAATCTGGTGAGCAATGGCATGGGTTAAGTGGGTTTTACCCAGACCTGTTGTGCTGTTGATATAAAGACAGGGACCGATCGAATCATCGAGAATAGACATTGACCGGCAAGCCGATTGAGCCAGAATGTTGGATTGACCTACCATGAAATCATCAAAAGTATAACGGGGATGAAGCGACCGAACCATGGACTTTCCTTCCGGCAATGAAGGCAGCCGTAACTGGTTCGGTGCGGAGCCGTCAATTGCCGAGCCTCCATCTTCTTTGATGGCAACCGTTTCAATAGCCCCGTCGAGCTCAATCACTTTATGAGTAATCAGTTCCAGGTAATTCTGGGTCACATAGGCGCCAAAGTATCGATCGGGGCAGGAGAGTACAAGCTGTGACCCGGTTCGTCCTGATACTTTCAACGGCTCAATCCACAACGAAAAAACACTTTCTGATAGGCTACTCTGTAGGGTTTCTTTGGCTTTTTCCCAGACCATCATAATCCGCAAACAAGAATAATTATTGATTAATCGTCATTTCAGGCAATTTAGCCGGAAACAGAAATAAGTAAAACTTAGAACAAGCTAACTAAAACTATAAAGACAACAAACGAACTAACAGATATTTACAGCAGGAACTCTTCTCTGTATGAAGGCAACAGGGAAATAGAATATGACAGGATATAAAACCTATTTTATGAATTCGGTCAAAGACGATTTGCCCAGATTTTTCTTCGAGGTTGGTATGTTACCAACATTGGTCCTCAGTACCCGAAAGCGGGGGGATAACACAGGCTTTCCTCTTAAATCTCTTATTGCAAGAGGCTTTGAAACCATCCGGGTTTTTCAACGTTATCCTAACCTTTTAGAAACAGATCGGTAATCTTATCAACAATGTACTCAAATAATTAAACTCAATATTACTGAATAAATCTAAAATATAATGAAAATTAATCCATATTTGGCCAATGATTTACAAGGTTCTTTGTGATACCGGGAGGTCCAACCCAAAATCCCATCTGCAATTTTTTTATTATTTTTTTTAATAATTACTAGTCTGAACGTTAGGCCCGTGCCAATGTCCAAACAGCGACTTCGGCCGCCCCAGCTTTTTTTAAGGCCCTGGTACATTCAACAACCGTTGTTCCGGTGGTAAAAACATCATCAACCAGGCAGATTCGCCTATTTTTTATATCCGTTCCTGATTTCACAGAAAACGCCCCTCTAAGATTTTTCCTTCGCTCGGAACCGCTCAGACCCGTTTGCGCTTGCGTATTTTTTGTTCTGATTAACAGGGACGGCTGAATTTTATTGATATCATCGGTGAAGATCAATTTTGCCAGGATCAACGACTGGTTCAGGCCTCTTGCCTGTAGACGGGTTCGGTGCAGGGGCACCGGGACAATCAGATCATACCCAGTGAGCTTTTTTTGGTCTTCTCTTCTTTTTGCCAGCCAGGCGAGGGAAAAGGCGGCGGCGGTATCACCCTTAAATTTGAGTCTGTGCAGAAAATCGCTTACCGGGGATTGATAATGGGCCAGAGAACGAGCAGAGTTAAAAATCGGCTGCTTCTTCAAACAGGATAGACAAAATCTATCTTCAACCCCGGCTCCGGGCCGCAGATCTGCCCCGCAACAGCAGCAGGATGGTGAACTCAAAAACTTCACCTGCGACAGGCATTCACCGCACAACTGTCCCTTTTCTCCCGGCTCCAGAGATTGCCTACAGGCACCACATCCAGGTGGAAACAAAATATCCAGAAAACCGCCAACCAAAGAATTTAATCCATTTTTTCCTGCTATTGAGTGATCAGGAAATCTCATAATTTTATATGCTTATCTAAGATATTTTCTTATAGCCCCGATTTTTCATTCTGTGATCCCTACATTGCATTTTTCAACAAACATGGCATAATGGACGCGATCTTTATATTGTTCTTTATTTTCGTTTGATTATCAAGATGATATAAATCAGCGAAGCAGCTGTTGGCTTTGTTTTGACACCCTTCAGAAAAGGAATAATCCATGAGTGCACAAAGGAAGTTTTCAAGTCTTTCCCATCAACCGTATCGTGGAATATGGGTAATGATTCTTGGTCTGCTGTGTGTTTTTCTCCTTATTTCAAAAACTGCGGCTGCAGTTGAACAGAACACCGCTTATCTGCCGCTGCAGATCATTGCCCAGCAGGTTGATACTGCCTTCATCGAAAAGGTTGACGGCAGCTTCAGCACAACGCTTATGGCCAACGATTTTCAGATTACTGACCGTGCATCAGCCGAAAAGATGGTGGATTACAGTCAGTGGCCCCCTGACCTTGAAACCCTTGAGAAGGTGGCTAAAACAACCGGATACGATAACGTTGCGGCCGGTTCGGTAACAATTATCGGCAATCAGGTGAGCGTTGATGTAAAAGTCTACGATTTACTCAACCCCGATAAGCCTAAATATTTTTTCCGTGAAGCGACCTCCATTGCAGAGCTTGATTTTGTCATCGACCAGGTAATGCAAGAGGTCATTTCCTACACCGAGCGGCAACAGTTTATTGGCTCGATCGCCCCGGAAGGCAACACGAGGATCGACTCTGGCGCAATTTTAAGAAAGATCCAGACAAAAGCAGGTGATGCTTACAACCCGGCCAGACTGAGGGAAGATCTGAAATCGATTTATAAAATGGGTTATTTCGACGATGTCCAAATCGACATCAGCGACGATGACAGCGGTAAGATAGTAATTTTCAGAGTTGTTGAAAAGCCGGCGATCAGCGATCTCAGTTATTCTGGTATTGACGAGCTCGATGACGACGATGTTACGGCAGTGGTCAGCATCAAGGAAAATTCTATTCTCAACCCCACCCGGGTCAACGAATCGGCGGCGGCAATCAAGGCCCTCTACAAATCAAAAGGGTATTACAATACAGAGGTAACACCCAATATCAGTTATCCAACCCCGGAAACAGCGGCAGTCCGTTTTGTCATAGAAGAAGGGAAAAAAATCTATATCAAGGAAATCGGCTTTGAAGGTAATACCACCTTTGACGACGATGACCTGGAAGATGTCATTGAAACCTCAACTAAAAACTTTCTAACCTGGCTGACCGAGGCGGGCCTGCTCAATACCGACAAACTCAATCAGGATGCAACCAGAATCGTGGCGTTTTATCACAACAACGGCTTTCTTGAGGCCCGGGTTGGTGAACCGGTCATTACCCAGGACGAGGAATGGCTGTTCATTAAATTCATCATCGAGGAAGGTCCGCGATTCAAAGTGGGAACGGTCGATATCGAGGGTGATTTGATCAGTGACAAGGAAATATTTCTCGATATGCTCAGCATAAGAAACGAGGAGTTCCTGAGCCGAAAAGTCCTTCGTGACGATATTTTACTGATTACCGATTACTACTCCGAACAGGGCTATGCCTTTGCCGAAATACGACCGATCATGGACAAATCTGTGTCCGGCTCCCGCGTTGATATCAAGCTCAAAGTTGACAAAGGTGATCTGGTATATATCAACAGGATTACCATCAGAGGCAATACCAGGACCCGTGACAATGTGATCAGACGTGACCTGATTATTGCTGAAGGAGGCGTATTTAACGCGAAAGGCATTAGAGAAAGCTCACAAAAATTACAACGCTTGGATTTCTTCGAAGAGGTTAATCTTATTCCGGAGCCGGCGCTTGACCCATCCAAGATGAATATTCTGGTCGACGTCAAAGAAAAAAGTACCGGTCAGTTCAGCATTGGGGCCGGTTATTCCTCTGTGGACAGTTTGATTCTGATGGGCGAAATTTCCGAAAACAATTTTCTCGGCATGGGCCATCGTCTGGCCTTAAGCGCCAATATCGGTGGAAAAAGTAGCCGATACAATTTGTCCTGGACCAATCCCCGGTTAAATGATTCAAATGTTTCCGTTGGTACCGATCTGTTTAACTGGAGTAGAGAATTCGATGATTACACCAAGGATTCAAAAGGTGGGGCCATCCGATTCGGACACCCACTCTGGAAAAAGTGGCGGATGTATGAGAGCTATAGCTATACCGACACCGAGCTCAGCGATGTGGCCCCCAATGCTTCCTTCATCATCAAGGAATCACAGGACATTCCCATCACCAGTGCGGTTAAAGCTAGCTTTGTCCGAGACACCAGAGACCGGCTTTACGGAGCAACCGCAGGTTCAAGAAATTCATTTTCGGTTAAATATGCCGGTGGAATTCTGGGAGGTGATTCACAATTCACCAAAGGTGAAGCAACCTCAAGCTGGTATTTTGGCATGCCTTTTAGTACCGTCTTTCACATTCTCGGCTCCGTCGGCCAGGCATGGGCGAACGAAGAAGGTAAACTCCCGGTTTACGAACGCTTTTATCTTGGCGGTATGAACAGTATCAGAGGCCACGAATACGGTAAAGTCAGTCCTATAGATCCGGAGACGGGTGACCGAATCGGCGGCGATCGGATGTGGTATGTCAATACTGAAATCGTCGTGCCCCTCGTTAAAGAGCAGGGCGTCTACGGTGTTGTCTTTTATGATGCCGGTGATTCGATTGCTGAAGATCAGGAATTCACATTCAACGATCTTGCCCAAGGAGTCGGTGTTGAGCTGCGCTGGCTGTCACCGTTCGGACCATTACGCCTGGTCTATGGATATAATCCTGATCCTCGGATAGACGAAGATGAACACGTCTGGGATTTCAGTATCGGAGGTCAATTCTGATCCCATTCAACCGGCTAAACGGATAATCCCGCCGACTGCATCGCGCCTGCAGTCGGCGCTTTTTTTTTATGAGTATGCCATTCCCTTTTACCAAAGCTGATACAATTTCGGTTTCCGGGCTTCGAGGCTCTGCCGCATCCTGGTTCTGTGCAGCCAACCAAGTTGACCGGCCGGCCTGCTGCATTTTGCCCGACGAGCAGATGGTCGGTGGATTCGAACAAGATCTTTCGCTGTTTACCGATCGTTTGATTTTCACCTACCCGGGTTATGAAATTCCACCATACACCCCCCTTTCACCCGATCAGCACACCGCCGCTTCCAGGCTTTCAACCCTGTACCACCTCATGGAAAGCCAGGATCCGTTTATCCTGATCATCTCGATAGAGGCTCTGTTGCGCCGGGTTATGAGCCGGGTATCCCTGCAGAAACATGCGGAACTGCTCATGGAAGGAGAAGAATGCGATCTTCACTCCCTGCGTTCTGCACTGGTAACCATGGGCTACGAACACGTTTCACTGGTGAAAAGTTTTGGTGATTTTTCAGTGCGTGGCGGGGTGGTCGATATCTATCCTCCCCCGTTTTTACTCCCCGATTCATCCATGCACGATGGACCGATTCGACTTGATTTTTTTGGTGACATCATCGAATCAATTCGCCCTTTTAATCCGCTCTCTCAAAGATCATCAGGGCATTTTGAAGAGGCAATTGTTCTGCCAGTCAGCGACATCTTATTACCGACAGTCAAGTCATCGGAGCTGAGTCAGCTGGTTAATACCTGGCTGGAGACATCTGAAAAACTCGGCTGGTCATCGGATAAAACCAACGAAATGGCTGAGCGATTGAAAAACGGGCTCCGCTTTGCCGGAATTGAATTTTTTCTACCGCTTTTCAACTCACCTGAGACAAGCGCAACCGTTTTCGACTACCTGCCCGAGTCAAGCTCTTTGTATTTTGTCGAACCCGAAGCAATCAGCAGGCAGGTACAATTGGTTCATGAACGAATCACGGCTAACTTTGACAGCGCTGTTCAAGCAGCCAATCCCTGTCTTGCTCCAGAAGAGCTCTTTATTATTAAAGACCAACTTGGCAGCTATTGTGAAACATTTGATCAATTTGCAATTACCGATTTCGTCCAGGAGCAAGGGCAAGCAATAACGGTTCGAACGAGCAACCATCAGCTGCTGAAACAGGAAATTTCCTTTAACCGCAAACAACACGGGTTACTTAAAATACTTACCATTCAAGTGTCGGACTGGTTGGAACATGGCGACACCGTCGTTGTCTGTTGTCGCTCGAACCAGCGCCGTAAAAACCTTGCCGAGCTGCTTGGCCGATTCAACTTCTCGGTTGAACCCCTGCAAGGCCCGCTTGATATTGACCAACTTACTCAAAAGAATCAAGAGTCAACCCTGTATCTCTGTGATCATCCACTTGAACAGGGGTTTAGTCTTGAAGAAAAGCGGCTGCATCTGCTTTCGGAGCATGAATTGTTCGGTGAGATGCGCCTGGGACTGAGGAAAAAGCAAAAAAAGGCCGCCGGAGCGCCAATCAGTTTTGCCGAATTGCATGAAGGAGATGTTATTGTCCACCGGGAACATGGGCTGGGGATCTATCGCGGTCTGGAAACCATCTCGCTGCAGCAGGTCACCAACGACTATATGCTCCTGGAATACCGGGACGGCGACAAACTCTATATCCCGGTTGACCGGCTGAATCTGGTCAGCCGTTACGAGGGTCTATCGGACAAAGTACCCAAAATAGACAAGCTCGGCGGCCAATCATGGAAGAGTGCCAAGCAAAAAGTCTCCGATGAGGTCTGGAAAGTTGCCCAGGAACTCCTTGATATTTATGCAACACGAGAGGTAAGCAAAGGTAGAGCATTTTCACCGCCGGGAGAATTTTATAAGGAATTAGAAGAATCATTTCCCTTTGATGAAACGCCAGGGCAGTATCAGGCTATTAACGACGCCATTGACGATCTGACCGCCACCCGTTCCATGGACCGCTTAATTTGTGGCGATGTCGGTTACGGAAAGACAGAAGTCGCCATAAGGGCGGCGTTCAAAGTGGTTGAAGATTCACATCAGGTTGCCCTGCTGGTACCAACCACCGTCCTGGCCGAACAGCATGCCAAAACGTTCAAGGACCGGCTAAAGGATTTTCCCGTCAAGATCAGTTGTCTTAACCGATTCAGAAGTACAAAGGAACAAAAAGAGATTGTTGCCGGTCTGGCCGACTCATCCATCGATATCGTCATTGGCACCCATCGCCTGCTGTCAAAAGATATACGATTTGCTCAACTCGGCTTGCTGATTATCGACGAAGAGCATCGTTTTGGTGTTTCCCACAAAGAAAAGATTAAAAGAATCAAGGCCGAAGTCGACGTTCTAACACTGACGGCAACACCGATACCCCGGACCCTCCAATTATCTCTGCTGGGCATCCGCGACCTTTCGGTTATTTCGACACCTCCCGAACACCGGCGGCCAGTCAAGACCTTTGTTGCCCGCTACGATGAACTGGTTATAAAGGAAGCAGTCAGCCGCGAACTGGTGCGGGGCGGCCAGATATTTGTTGTACATAACAGGGTCAAATCGATTCATCGCATGGCGGCAACAGTTCAGAAACTTGTACCCCACGCCAGAGTCGCGGTTGCCCATGGTCAGATGGCAGGTAAAGAGCTGGAAGACATCATGGTGGCCTTTGTCAATGCTCAGATCGATGTGTTGATCAGCACCACCATTATCGAATCCGGCCTGGATATTCCCAGTGCCAACACCATTATTATCAATCGAGCGGACCGACTCGGATTGGCTGAGATATACCAGCTGCGCGGCAGAGTCGGTCGTTCCACCGTCCAGTCATTTGCCTATCTGCTTGTGCCTTCGCTGGATCATTTGTCCAAAGACTCCCGAGAGCGACTCAAGGCCCTCATGGAGTACAACGAGCTAGGCGGCGGTTTTAAGCTGGCCATGTCCGACTTGCAGATCCGCGGCGGAGGAAATTTGCTTGGAGTTTCCCAGAGTGGTCATATCAGTGCCATCGGCTATGATCTATACCTGGAACTGCTCCAGAAAACCGTATCGGACCTCAAAGCAGAAAAAGAGGGCGGCCCTGCTGCCTCACAGCACGAGGAATTTGATCCTGAGATACATCTTAATATCTCGTCCTATATTCCTGAGACCTATATCGCTGATATCGGGCAGCGATACATTATGTACCGCCGCGTGGCCGCACTCAGCAAAGGGGCCGATGAGGCATTTGCTGATCTTCAGGAAGAACTCGTCGACCGTTACGGAACAATTCCTGAAGAATTACAAAACCTGTTTATGGTTGTGGCAATAAAAAAAGAAATCATTCCGCTCAGAATAAAAAAACTTGAGCGTGGAACCAACAGTTTGGTGTTATCCTTTATGTCCGATACACCGATAAAACCGGAACTGCTTCTGGATATGCTTGCAGCGCAAGCTAACGGGAAGAGGCTCACGCCAGACGGCAGGCTCATTATCACGACAGATGCTGATTCCGGCCAAAAACTTTACCAGGCAGTTTCTACAATAACTGCACAATTGAGCCATCTCACTGATGAACAATCACAACAATAAACACCCCTTTCTTTGGCAAGACGTTTCAACAGTACTGCTCGATATGGACGGCACCCTGCTTGACAAATATTATGACGACTACTTCTGGGAAGAATTTCTTCCTCTTATGTATGCAAAAAAAAATGGCCTCCGTCCCCAGCAGGCAACATATGAACTGATGGAGCGCTACCGCTCGGTTGAATGCACTCTGAACTGGACCGATTTGAATTATTGGTCGGAACAACTTGAGCTCGATATCGTCGGTCTAAAAAAACAGATAGATCATTTGATCGTGGTACACCCCCACGTCCTCGATTTTCTGACTTTTTTAAATGAGCAGGACAAGTCAGTATATTTGGTCACCGCCGCCCACCCCAAAGCCCTTGATATCAAGATGAACAAGGTCGATCTTTCGGGATATTTTAACGAACTCATCTGTACTGAGGATATCGGAAAACCCAAAGAAGATGGCAGCTTTTGGGAACAGCTCGAGAAAACGCTTGGCTTTGAACGCACCCAAACGGTGTTTGCCGACGATAACACATCCGTACTGAATACGGCCAAAACTCACGGCATCGCCCATCTCATACATATCGCCAAGCCAAGTTCAAGACAACCACTGTGCTATTCGACCGAGTTTGTTTCCATCGCTTCCTTCGATGAGTTGATATTTTGAAAAAAATCTGGCAATTTAGCTGTTGATACATTTTCTTGTCTCAAACACCGAGATGATTAAACAGGGCTTGTTGCAGGTTCTTTAGACAAACCGGAAACTCGTTATAGGCAGTCTTGCAAACAGAGCAGAACAATGTTCTGTTTTTCGCATATAGTGTTTGTATTACAGATGTTTTTTTCCACTCATATCCTGGTAGTTATTTTTTCTTATAACACTTGAAGTTACTGTAAATATTTAGTATGTGTGGTAGCATCAATGCGTATCTTTTCTCAGCTCATGAGGTGTAAAACACATGTAACAAGCGTAGAAATCCTTATAAACCACTAACCCTAAAAGAGGTGGCAACATGGCGAAATATGACGAGATTTTTACCGAAAGCATTGAACACCCAGAAAAATTTTGGGCCGATGCTGCAGAAGGCATTGACTGGTATCAGAAATGGGATACGGTGGTGGACGATTCCAACCCTCCATTTTACCGCTGGTTCACCGGCGGTTTGATGAACACCTGTTATAATGCCGTCGATCGTCATGTAGAAGCCGGCCGAGGTGATCAAACGGCATTTATCCACGACAGTCCGGTCACCGATTCGATCACCAAGGTTACCTATAAGGAACTCCAAGAAAAAGTTGCCCTGCTTGCCGGCGCGCTTCAGTCAATTGGTGTAACCAAAGGCGACACGGTAATCATCTACATGCCCATGATTCTCGAGGCCGCCTATGCGATGTTGGCCTGTGCCAGACTCGGGGCAGTTCACTCGGTGGTTTTTGGCGGTTTTGCTGCCAACGAATTGGCGATCAGGATCAATCACGCCGAACCAAAGGTCATTATGACCGCTTCGGGAGCCATTGAAGGTACAAAAATACTAGCCTACAAGCCGATCGTTGATGAGGCGATTGACATTGCCGACCATAAAATTGAAAAATGCGTTGTATATCAACGGCCCTTTGTCACTTCCGACATGCAGGAAGGCCGCGATATCGACTGGAACGATTTTGTAAATGGCGCCCAACCAGCCGATTGTGTTCCCGTCGCGGCAACAGATCCTCTCTACATTCTTTACACATCCGGAACTACCGGCATGCCCAAAGGAGTCATCCGCGATAACGGCGGACATGCGGTAGCTCTTCACTGGAGTATGAAAGCAATTTATGACATTGATACCGGCGACGTGTGGTGGTCGGCTTCAGATGTGGGCTGGGTTGTCGGACATTCCTATATCGTATACGGTCCGCTGCTCAAAGGAGCAACTTCAGTTTTTTATGAAGGAAAACCCATCGGCACCCCGGATGCTGGCGCATTCTGGCGACTCATTTCTGAACATGGGGTTAAATCACTGTTCACCGCTCCGACTGCATTCAGAGCTATCAAGAAAGAAGACCCCGATGGCATATTCATCTCCAAGTATGACATTTCCTGCTTTGAATGTCTCTATCTGGCAGGTGAACGACTTGACCCGGATACTTACTATTGGGCCTCCAACCTGCTCAAGGTTCCGGTTATAGACCATTGGTGGCAGACAGAAACCGGCTGGGCCATCGTTGCCAACTGCCGGGGTGTCGAAGAGTTACCGGTTAAAGCCGGTTCGCCGAGCAAATCAGTTCCAGGATATAATGTGATGGTACTCGATGACGAGGGCAATGAAGTCGGTGCCAATACCGAAGGAAACATCGTCGTCAAGCTGCCGCTGCCTCCGGGAACACTGCCCACTCTGTGGAAAAACGATAAGCGTTATATCGACTCGTACATGTCCACTTTTCCAGGCTATTATGAAACAAGCGACGGCGGCTACATTGATGAAGACGGCTATGTTTACGTGATGGGCCGCATGGATGACGTTATTAATATTGCCGGCCACCGTCTCTCCACCGGGGCAATGGAAGAAGTTATCGCCACCCATCCTGACATTGCTGAATGTGCTGTTTTCGGTACCGAGGACCAACTCAAAGGCCAATTGCCCGTTGGGCTTTTTGTACTCAAATCAGGCGTTGATCGAGATGTTGAAGAGATTCAAACCGAGCTGGTTAAACTGGTTCGGGAGAAAATCGGTGCCATTGCCTGCTTCCGCGAATCAAGACCGGTTATCCGTCTGCCTAAAACTCGGTCCGGAAAAATTCTCAGAGGCACAATGCGTTCAATTGCCGCGGGTAAAGATTATCGGATTCCGTCTACCATAGATGATCCTACCATTATAGATGAGATAACCGAAACCTTGAACAATATGGGATACCCGCCTAAATAAATACAGTTCCTACCAGCAAACCGCCGTTTCTGTTCTGAACGGCGGTCTGCTGCTCTGTTATGTTTCTATACCGTCAACACATCTGTTTTTTCTAAAGTACGGAGGAATCTCACAAGAACCATGAAAATCCATGAATATCAGGCAAAAGAACTGTTCAGATCGTTTAACATACCAGTACCAAACGGTATGCTCTGCGAAACACCGGAGGCAATAACCGAAGCCGTTGAAAAATTAGGCCTGCCACTGGCAGTCAAAGCTCAGGTACATGCCGGCGGTAGAGGTAAAGGTGGTGGTGTTCGTGTCGCAAAAACCATGGACGAGGCCGTTGAGGCTGTTAACGCCATACTCGGCATGAAACTTGTTACCCAGCAGACTGGAGCCGAAGGCCGGACGGTAAACAAAGTCCTTGCCGAGCAAGGTGTTTCCATTGCCAAAGAGCTCTATCTCTCTTTTATCGTCAACCGTGACGATGCCACCATAACCATAATGGCCAGCCAGGATGGCGGTATGGACATCGAAGAAGTTGCTGCCAGCACACCGGAAAGGATCATAAAGGTCGGCATTAACCCGCTGCTCGGTATCCAGGGATATCATATCAGACAGGTGTGCATCGCTCTGCAGTTGCAGCCAGCTGTAGCCAAACAGTATGGAGCGATGCTCAGAAATCTATATAAACTGTTTATCAGCCACGATTGTTCACTGCTTGAAATTAACCCGCTTATTATCACCGAGGAGGACACTCTGATCGCCTTGGATGCCAAATTCGATGTCGATTCAAACGGTTTGTATCGTCTGCCGGCTGTCGCAGCAATGCGCGATCCCCTTGAAGAAGATGCCAATGAACTCGAAGCCGCCAAGTACGATCTTAACTATATCAAGCTCGACGGAACTATCGGCAATATGGTCAACGGAGCAGGCCTCGCCATGGCCACAATGGATATCATCAAACAGGCCGGAGCGGAACCTGCCAACTTTCTCGATGTGGGTGGCGGAGCCGACGCCGAAAAAGTCGAAAACGGCTTTCGGATAATTTTAAGCGACCCAAATGTCAAGGGAATCCTGATTAATATCTTCGGCGGTATCCTTCGTTGTGACGTACTTGCCCAGGGTGTCGTTCAGGCTGCCAAATCAATCGGTTTGTCGGTTCCGGTCGTGGTTCGAATGGAAGGAACCAATGTAGAGAGAGGTCGAGAAATTCTGGCTGAATCCGGACTTGACCTGATCAATGCAGTCACCTTATCCGATGCGGCCGAAAAGGTGGCCGCCATCACCGGATAACAACAGGTTAGACGATGTATCGGTTCACTCGCATTCTGATATTGATCATTATTGTCTTTCTACTGCCCAAAGGTCTTCTGGCCCAGACAAAATGGGTAATCAGTAATGGCAGCGCCTCAAATATGCCGGCAGGCAGCTTGACTTCGCTAGCCGTGGCAATCGAACGTGGAGCTCAAGCAATCAAGCTGGACGTGGTTCTCAGCAATGATAATCAGGTGGTTGTTCTGGGAGATACCATACTCAATCAACTAACCAATGCAGCCGATATTTTTCCTGAACGGGCTCGACCAGACGGCAATCTCTATGCAATTGATTTCAGCCTGGATGAACTGAAGCAATTGTCACACAGTTCGGCAGATGGGTTTGATGATCGTTTAAAGTCCAGCTTGGTTATGCCCCGTTTCCGGCTGCGCTCACTCAGCGAGATTCTTGGTTATTTGAGGCTCATCGAACCGAGGCTAGATTCAAATCTGGACGTCATCTGCGAAGTTAAGAAAAGCTGGTTTCATCGCCTGGAAGACAAAGATCTGAGTACCGCAGTTTATTCTATAATGACCGGCTTTGCCGATGTTTCAGCCAAAATAAATCTTTACTTTGCATCCTATGATCCGGAAGAACTTCAGCAGCTCACTCAAACAAAGATGACTGCAAGTTCGGGGAAAATTGGCCTTATTCAGCTTGTAGGGAACAACGACGGATCTGAGGTCATGTCCCAGGAATTCGGCCGCTATCAGCCCTACAATTTTGATTGGTTGTTCACCAGGTTCGGCCTCAAGGCAGTTTCCACCTACGCAGAAACCATTGGCTTACAACCGCAGACGTTGCTGGCTGACGATGGCAATCCAATCAGAGCCGATTATCTTGAAGACGCCCGGATGCTTGGCCTCAAGTTGTTTATCTACCCGGTACATGCAGACGACTATCCGGTGTCGGCAACGATGGGGTCATTAGATGCATCTCTGGAGCAGCTCCTTTTTACCACAGGTTTTGATGGACTGCTCACCAGCAGGGATGAGGAGGTACGTATCTGGCTCGCGAAACGTCTTGCAAATGGCGAGCAAAATACCCAGCAACAAACGATTGAACGTCTGATTGAGCATATCGAGGAGAGCGGCGTGGCGCCGGAAACCCCGCTACAATCAGATATAACCAGATAACTTTTTATCAATAGAAGGATATTATGGCTATTTTTGTCAACGACAAAACACGCGTGATCGTACAGGGAATAACCGGCCAGGAAGGTCAGTTTCACACCCGCCAATGCGTCAGCTACGGCACCAACATCGTTGGTGGCGTAACTCCGGGCAAGGGCGGCCAGAAAATGGATGAGGTGCCCGTGTTTAATTCGGTAGCTGAAGCACGACAGGCTACAAGTGCCAACGCGTCAATGATATTCGTGCCGCCACCGTTTGCCGCAGAAGCAATTCTTGAAGCCGTCGATGCTGGAATTGAACTCATTGTCTGTATTACCGAAGGTATTCCTGTCATGGATATGCTTAGGGTGAAAAACTATCTAGCCGGGAAAAACAGCCGTCTGATCGGCCCCAACTGTCCAGGAATAATCACGCCAGGAGCCTGTAAAATTGGGATTATGCCGGCACCAATTCATACATCTGGTGGGCCTTTTGGCGTTGTCTCCCGTTCAGGAACCCTGACCTACGAGGTTGTCCATCAACTCAGCCAGGAAAACTTCGGTCAAACCACCTGTGTAGGTATTGGCGGAGATCCGGTGAACGGCACCGGCTTTATCGATTGCCTGGAAGCCTTTGAACAAGATGTTGAAACAAAAGCCGTCGTCATGGTCGGTGAAATAGGCGGCAGCGCCGAGGAAGAAGCCTCCGCCTGGATCAAAGAACATATGAGCAAACCGGTTGTCGGCTTTATCGCCGGCTTGACGGCACCTCCCGGCCGAAGGATGGGCCATGCCGGTGCCATCGTCAGCGGCGGCTCCGGAACGGCGACTGCAAAAATTGAGGCCATGGAGCGCGCTGGCATCTACGTATGCCGCGACCTTGGTACCCTGGGACGACTGTGCAAGGAAGTATACGAGTAACAATTGTAGTCATTAATAATAATTCATCAATAAAACAACGCCGTGTGGCTCTTTTAAGTAGCACGGCGTTTAATTTTTTATATTAATTTTAAATAGTTTAAAAATATCGCCTCACAATGAACGTCGTTATCCCCTCCCACCTTTACCGGATATACACACAAATTCTAACAAAACCTACCCAGAAGCTGAACAAGCTGATGCACGCTTCCCAGTAAAAACTTATATGCATACAATATAACTATATTTTTTGAATTATAAATAGAATGGCACCTATAGGAAATGCTTTTTTTCTTGACAAGGGTTGAAAGTTTACATTAAAAGAAAGAGTAACAATGTTCTTATAAAGAATCATTGTATCGCTAAAATGAATTTCATGTTCATATAAATACAATACCTTAACTAAACAAACACGGTGATTTAACTCGTGGAATTCCAAGCAAGCTACCACTCATCACACGGTATCAGCTTTCATGATTAAGGAGAACGCATGGATACGCTCGAAAGACTCGAATATCTGAAAAAACTCAGGGCCGAGGCAAAACTCGGCGGCGGCCAGAAACGGATAGATAAACTGCATTCACAGGGCAGAATGACGGCCAGGGAACGTATCGATCTGTTACTCGACCAAGGGTCGTTTGAAGAGTTCGACATGTTTAAGACGCACCGTTGTGCCGATTTCGGTATGGACAAACAGAAATATCCCGGCGATGGCGTAGTGACCGGACACGGTACCATCGACGGCCGAATCGTCTATGTTTTTGCTCAGGATTTCACGGTTTTGGGAGGTTCCCTGTCGGAAACATTTGCTGAAAAAATCTGCAAAATCATGGATCTGGCTATGAAAAACGGGGCTCCGGTTATTGGCCTGAACGATTCAGGAGGTGCCCGGATTCAAGAAGGTATTGAAAGCCTTGCCGGCTATACCGATATCTTCCTACGAAACGTTATGTCCTCTGGAGTCATCCCACAGATCTCGGCCATTTTCGGACCATGTGCTGGGGGTGCCGTTTACTCTCCAGCGCTGACCGATTTCGTGGTCATGGTAAAAAACAATTCCTACATGTTCCTGACTGGTCCGAAAGTTGTAAAATCCGTGACCCACGAGGATGTTACCGTCGAAGAACTTGGCGGTGCCGACATGCACTCATCGCGCAGCGGTGTTTCTGATTTTGCCGCTGATACCGGAGCAGACGCCATTGCCTATGTTCGCAGACTGGTATCCTATCTGCCCCAGAACAATATGGAAAACCCGCCGGTCATTGCCTGTTCTGATCCCATTGAGCGAAGAGACGAGAAGCTCAACACCTTTGTCCCGGTCAACCCGAACGAAGCCTATGACATGAAAGAGATCATTTTGTCGACGGTGGACAACGGTGATTTTTTTGAAATCAAGGAAGCCTTTGCCCCCAATATTATTATCGGCTATGCCCGTTACAACGGCATGAGTGTTGGAATTGTGGCAAATCAGCCGGCCCACAATTCCGGAGTTTTAGATATCGATTCATCAATCAAAGGAGCCAGGTTTGTCAGATTCTGTGACTGTTTTAATATTCCAGTGGTCACCTTTGTCGACGTCCCCGGCTTTTTACCCGGAACGGCTCAAGAATACGGCGGTGTTATCAGAAACGGCGCTAAAATTCTCTACGCGTATGCCGAAGCAACCATTCCAAAAGTTACGGTTATTACCAGAAAGGCTTATGGTGGAGCATATTGCGTCATGTCCTCTAAGCATCTCAGAGGCGACATTAACTATGCCTGGCCCACCGCCGAAATTGCCGTCATGGGTGCCAAGGGAGCAGTCGAAATTCTCTACGGCAGACAGGCAAAAGACAAAGACGATCCGGCTCAATACCTGCAAGAGCGAGAGCAGGAGTACCAGGACACGGTTGCCAATCCCTATGTGGCTGCCCAGCGCGGATATATTGACGACATTATCGAACCAGCCAGAACCAGAATTAGGATTATCAAAGCGTTACAAATTGTAGAAAATAAACGTGACACCAACCCGATGAAAAAACACGGAAATATTCCACTCTAATGCTGAAATTACTAATGGGGAGAAATCATGAGTGTTAAAATTTTTATCAAGCGCAGCGTTTCGGAAAGCAAAGTACCAGAGTTGACTATTCTGCTCAAAAGACTTCGCAGTGTGACCCTGATGCAGCCCGGCTACATCTCGGGTCAAACGCTGAAAAGACTCGATAAAGTAAATGAATGTATAGTCATCAGTACCTGGCGCTCACTGGAAGACTGGAACGACTGGATTAAGAATGAAAAACGCATGGCCATTCAGAGCGAAATAGACGAGCTGCTCGGGACCGAAACTGAATATGCCCTTTACGAATAGCAGTTGCTCCGGCTGAACCCGGCAATTGTTATTTCGAAATTTAAAAGAATTTCTACACAGGAAAATAAAAGAAAATGGCAGACATGCAAAAAAAGATGGCGGCAGCTCTGGCAGCGGTAAATGGCTATCTGCAGATGGAAGAGGCTGCTGCAGCAGCCCAGGCGGCAATGGAACCGGCGCCAGCTCCACCGGCACACCAGACTTATTGGAGTCAAAGCGGGCGCCAGGACATGATGAGTATGCGCAGGCTTATCCAGCTGCGTACATTTGCCACCAATCGATAAGCTAACAGGCAAGGAACAGGCATAAGGAGATAGAAACAATGAGTGACCAAGTTCAGATGACTGAAATGAATTATGACAAGGACCGTCCGGCAGCTCAGAATCCGGTGAAAATAATGGATCTGTCCCTGCGTGACGGGCATCAGTCCCTGTTTGCCACCCGCGGCCGAACCGAAGATATGATCCCGGTTGCCGAACTGATGGATGAAATCGGTTTCTGGGCCATTGAAACATGGGGTGGTGCAACGTTTGACACCATGCATCGTTTTCTCAATGAAGACCCCTGGGAGCGGCTACGTACTTTGAAACGCTATCTTAAAAAGACTCCGTTCTCCATGCTGCTCAGAGCCCAGAACCTGGTTGGCTATCGGAATTACGCCGACGATCTGGCCACGGCTTTCGTTGACCGGGCTGCGGAAAATGGGATGGATATCTTTCGTACCTTCGATGCCCTCAACGATTATCGCAACTTTGAAACGGTAGTTACCCAGATTAAGAAGAGCGGTAAACATTTTCAAGGTTGCATCTGCTATACCATGACTGAGCCGCGGCTTGGCGGGGACGTCTACAACCTCGATTATTACCTCACCAAAGCCAAAGATCTCGACTCAATGGGTGCCGACTCGATCTGCATCAAAGATATGGCCGGATTGCTCTCCCCATATGACGCCTATGAACTGATCAAGACAATGAAAGAGACGGTCAGCATTCCGATCCACCTGCACAGCCATTTCACCTCGGGAATGTCCTCGATGACTCATTTAAAGGCCATAGAAGCGGGAGTCGATATCATTGACACCTGTATGACGCCCTATGCCTACAGGACCTCCCACGCAGCTGTTGAGCCCCTGGTTATGACTCTGCTCGGCACAAATCGCGATACTGGTTTTGATATCAAAAAGCTGGCCGAGGTAAATGAAATTCTGGAAAAAGAGGTCCTTCCAAAATACAAGCACCTGCTGGACGATTCTAAGATTTCGATCATCGATATCAACGTTCTGCTTCATCAGACGCCGGGTGGTATGCTCTCCAATCTGGTCAATCAGCTTCGGGAAATGGATGCCCTTGATAAGATAGATGAAGTCTACAAGGAGCTGCCCAGGGTCCGTAAAGATCTCGGCCAGATTCCGCTGGTAACCCCGACAAGCCAAATCGTCGGCGTTCAGACAGTCAACAACGTTCTGCATGATACGGACGGCGAACGGTACAAAATGATCACCGGCCAGGTCAAAGACCTCTGTTACGGTCTGTATGGAAAAACGGCCACCGCAATCAATCCCGAAGTTCAAAAGAAGGCACTTAAAGACTACCCCAGAGGCGAAGAACCGATCACCTGCAGGCCGGCTGAGGTTCTTGAACCTGAACTTGAAAAAGCCAAAGAAGAAGTTGGAAATCTGGCCAAAGACATTGATGATGTAATCCTTTACGCCCAATTCCCGGTAACCGGCAAAAAATTTCTGGAATGGAAGTATAGCATCTCCCCAGTGCCCGACAATGTAAAGCCGATTAGCATGGAAGAGGTAAAGAAAAAAGATGATATTTTAAGAAAGGCCAAGGCTGGAGAGTTAATAGAGAAGAAAGGTGATACCCCGGCCAAAAGCGAATCCTCACGCACCTTCAACGTTTTCGTAGACAACGAATATTTCAGCGTCGATGTGGACCCGGTGGGCGGCCCAGCCATGATTATGTCTCAGCCGATTCAGCCGGCGGTACAGCAACCAGTTCCAGCCGCTGCGGCAGCCGCTCCCTCCCCGGCACCACCAGCAAGTCCGGAACCTGCTCCATCGGCACCTGCATCCGGAACCGTACTGCTGGCACCGATGCCCGGCATGATCGTCAAGTATGAAAAAAAGGTTGGAGATTCGGTAAAGAAAGGAGATACCGTTGTCGTGCTTGAAGCCATGAAAATGGAAAATGCGCTGCCAGCACCATGCGATGGCACAATCAAGGCCATCGACTTTGACAGCGGCGACACGATCACAAAAGGTGCCGTGCTCTGCGTCATTGGCTAGAAATATTGTGCGTGAGCAACGAACCTCTCTCTCTTGAGACTAGATAACTGATTATGGCAGACAAATTTCATCCTGACGTCCATCAGCGCCTTGAAAAAGCGGTTCTGGAAATCTTTTCCAATTCCGATTTTCACAAGGCCAGCATCAGAGATGTTGCAGAAAAGGCCGGGGTCAGTTTCACCACCATTTATAAACATTACGGCAGTAAGGAAAGACTGGTCTTTGCCTTTGTCGATGTCTGGATGGGCAAACTTACCGACCGTATCGTTGATCATCTGCAGGGAATTGAAGATCTAAAAGAAAAACTGCGCAAGGTGTTCTGGCTGCAGCTTGACTATTACGAACGTCACGTCGGACTTGGACGTATCGTCTTTATGACCCTGCCGATGAACACCTGGATGGGCGATAAAACGTTTGATCAGCCCAGGATGATGGGGCTGATGATCGATGTGTTGAGGCAGGGACAGAAAGAAGGGATTTTGAATTCCGACGTCAGAGCCGGTACCCTGCTTGATTTTCTTATGGGCTTTGTCCAGCGCTCCTTTTTTATGTGGATTTTACGGGGCCAGAATGGAAGTCTTGCCGCCGAGGCAAACACCTTGTTTGAAATGGTCTGGCGCGGCATGGCCAACCCAAAATATAAAAACAACCAGCATAATTCGTAGACCCATTTTCACTTTAGATTCTTTTCTTGGAGGAACACCATGAAAATACTCAAAATCGACCATCTGGGAATTGCAGTGAACAGCATCAATGACGGACAAAATTTCTGGTCGGACATTCTCGGACTCGAATTTGAAGGTGCTGAGACAGTGGCAGAACAGAAGGTAAAAACAGCGTTTTTTCCGGTTGGTGAAAGCGAGGTAGAGCTGCTCGAATCGACGGCCCCCGATGGGCCGGTGGCCAAGTTTATCGAAAAAAAAGGCCAGGGCTTCCAACACGTTGCCTTCCGAGTAGCCAATATTGATGAAGCGCTTGAAGAGCTCAAGGCAAAAGATGTTCAGCTCATCGACCAGACACCCAGGATCGGCGCCGGGGGCGCCCGGATTGCCTTTCTGCATCCCAAGGCCACTGGCGGTATCCTGGTTGAACTCTGCGAACGCTCATAAAAATCATTAAAAAACCTGCCTGCATCCCGTTACAAGGAGCCCATAATGTCACAACATCCGGATTTTGAAAAATGGCAAGAACTTGCAACCAAACAGATGAAGGGGAAACCAACCGAGTCGCTGCAATGGCAGACACCGGAAGGTATTTCGGTAAAACCGCTCTATACTGCCGAAGATATCGAGGAACTCGAGAGCGTCAACACCCTGCCTGGAATTGATCCTTACGTGCGGGGCCCGATGGCCACCATGTATGCGGGTCGTCCATGGACAATCAGGCAGTACGCTGGTTTCTCCACGGCCAAGGAATCCAACGAATTTTATCGCAAAGCGCTGGGGGCCGGACAAAAAGGACTGTCCGTCGCCTTCGACCTGGCAACACACCGCGGCTACGACTCAGACCATCCTCGGGTAACCGGTGATGTCGGCAAAGCAGGAGTGGCAATCGACTCGGTTGAAGATATGAAAATCCTCTTCGACGGTATCCCACTCGACAAAATGTCCGTCTCGATGACCATGAACGGTGCGGTTATCCCAATTCTGGCCAGTTACATTGTCGCCGCCGAAGAACAAGGTGTTTCCCACGAACAGCTCACGGGAACGATCCAGAATGATATTTTAAAAGAGTATCTAACCAGAAATACCTTCATCTACCCGCCCACCCCGTCAATGCGGATCGTATCAGATATCATCGGTTTCTGTTCAAAGAACATGCCGCGCTACAACACCATCAGCATCAGCGGGTATCACATGATGGAAGCAGGGGCCAACTCGGTACTCCAGGTCGCTTTTACCATGGCCGACGGTCTTGAATATGTCAGAACCGCTTTGAAGGCCGGAATGGATGTGGATGATTTCGCCCCGCGGCTATCATTTTTCTTCGGTATCGGCATGAACTTTTTCATGGATATCGCCATGCTCAGGGCAGCTCGCTTGCTCTGGCACAATCTGATGAGCCAGTTCAACCCGAAAAATCCTCGTTCATCGATGCTCAGGACCCATTGCCAGACTTCGGGCTGGAGTCTGACCGAGCAAGATCCGTACAACAATGTCATTCGGACCACGCTTGAAGCACTTACCTCTGTACTTGGCGGTACCCAGTCGCTGCACACCAACTCGTTCGACGAGGCAATAGGACTACCCACCGATTTTTCTGCAAGGATAGCCAGAAATACCCAGATCATCATCCAGGAGGAATCGGAGATCTGCCATGTCATCGACCCACTGGGAGGATCCTACTACCTGGAATCACTGACAAATTCTATCGTTACCGAGGCCATGAAGATCATTAACGAGGTCGAGGAATTGGGCGGGATGGCCAAAGCTATTGAGTCAGGCATGCCGAAGATGCGTATCGAGGAGTCGGCAGCCCGCAAACAAGCCCGAATCGACCAGGGTCTCGATGTCATTGTTGGTGTGAATAAATATCAACTCAAAGACGAACAGATTGATTTTGAAGTCAGAGAGGTTCCTGCCACTGTCCGGGATGAACAGGTTGCCCGGATTAACAGCATTCGTGAAACACGTGACAATGCAGTCGTTGAAGCGGCACTTGCCAATCTTACTAAAACTGCAAAAAATGATGGTAATTTGCTCGAAGCTGCTCTTCCAGCAATACGGGCCAGAGCAACCATCGGTGAAGTATCTGATGCCATGGAAAAGGTCTTCGGACGCTATGTTGCCAACACCAGATGTATCTCCGGCGCCTATGCCTCGGAATTTGCTTCAGATTCGGAAAGCCTGCTGCAACTCAGGCAGCGTACCGAAGATTTTCTGAATAAACACGGTAGACGACCGCGCATGCTGGTCACCAAGATGGGTCAGGACGGTCATGACCGGGGTATCAAGGTAATCGCCAGTGCATACGCAGATATCGGTTTTGACATCGACATCGGACCACTCTTTCAGACCCCTCAGGAAGCCGCCAAAATGGCTATCGAAAACGATGTTCACGTGGTTGGGGCCTCCAGTCTGACTGCAGGTCACAAGACTCTGGTACCTGGCCTGGTTGATGAATTGAAAAAACAGGGCGGTGACGATATTAAGGTTGTCGCCGGCGGAATTATCCCTCCAAGAGACTATGATTATCTATTCGAGCGAGGAGTAAAGGCGGTATTCGGGCCGGGCACTTCGGTAATCGTTTCGGCCAACCGAACCCTGGATTTGATTGAAGGCTAACCCCCCCCCCACTGGGCAACAACCATATTTTATTAGCGGGAGGCCTGAGCTTAGCCTCCCGCTCTTCGTTTAAAGAAGAGAAGAATGCAGAAAGATCCCGATTACTATATTCAGGGAGTACTTGATTCCAATCGGTTAATGCTTTCCAGGACCATAACCCTGATTGAAAGCTCTCTGCCGGCCCATCAGGAAATGGCAGGCAAAATAATCGAGAAACTTCTTCCCCATACCGGCAAAGCAATACGCCTCGGTATCACCGGGGTTCCGGGAGCCGGGAAATCGACCTTCATTGAAAGCTTTGGAACTCTGCTCACCGAGCTTGGTCACCGGGTGGCGGTTCTGGCCATCGATCCTTCCAGTTCCAGAAGCGGCGGCTCGGTACTTGGCGACAAGACCAGAATGTTGAAACTCTCGGTCAATGAAAACGCCTTTATTCGCCCGTCACCCTCCAGTGGGACGCTTGGCGGCGTAGCCCGAAAAACAAGAGAGACCATGCTGGCATGTGAGGCAGCAGGATTTGATGTGGTCATTATCGAAACGGTCGGCGTCGGACAGTCGGAAACGGCAGTTGCCTCAATGGTAGATTTCTTCCTGGTCTTGATGATCGCGGGAGCCGGCGATGAGTTGCAGGGTATCAAAAAGGGAATTCTGGAAGTAGCCGACACTATCGTTATCAACAAGGCCGATGGGGATAATGTTATCCGCGCCGAACGGGCAAGAAAAGAGTATGAGAC
>JAQYVS010000321.1 GCA_030145365.1 Desulfofustis sp.
GATTGTAGCAGATGAGACTGCTGATGCTGAAATGGTCGCAACCGATTTGCTTGGCCAGGCAGAGCATGGCTACAATTCACCAGCAGTATTGTTGACCACCAACGAGGCGTTGGCAAACGCAATCGAAGAAGAAATTCAGAAGCAGCTCCAGGCCCTGCCAACAGCCGATACTGCCTCGGTTTCCTGGCGTGATTACGGACAGATCATTCTTGTGGATACGGATGAAGAGATGGTTGTCGAGGCTGACCGAATTGCCTCGGAACACGTTCAGATTCTCACTCGAGATCCCCAGTATTTTCTCGATAATATGACCAACTACGGTGCCCTATTTCTCGGTGCCGAGACCAATGTGTCTTATGGAGACAAGGTAATCGGCACCAACCACACGCTGCCTACCATGGGTGCAGCCCGCTATACCGGCGGTCTTTGGGTCGGTAAGTTCATCAAGACGGTAACCTATCAGCGCTGTACCAAAGAGGCATCACTGATGATCGGTGAATATTGCTCCCGGCTTTGTGAGTTGGAAGGCTTCAAAGGCCACAAGGCGCAGGCTGATCTCAGGGTCAAGCGTTACGCGAATCTGAAAAAATAGGAGGACGGGATGAATGTTTCACTTGATGGCAAAGTAGTTGTGATCACCGGTGGCGGCGGCGGTATCGGTTCCGAGATAGGTCGGCTACTTTCTTCGGTCGGTGCAAAAATTGTTGTTACCCATTTGGGTGACAGCGACAAAGGGCATGCTGAAGCGGCAATCGCCTCGTTCACAGGTGATGATCACTTGATGGTTCAGGCTTCGGTTGATAATCTCAATGATCAGAAGAGGCTTGCAAAAGCGATTGGCGAAGAATACGGAAAGGTAGATGTTCTGGTGAACAATGCCGGTGTGACCAGGTTTGTCGAACCAGATAACCTCGAAGCTCTTGACGATGATTTGATTGACATGATTTTCAGGGTGAACTGGCGTGGATCTTTTGCGACGGTACGGGGGCTGGAAAAACTTCTTAAAAAGTCAGGCGAAGGGTTGGTGGTTAATATATCATCAATAGCCGGCACGACAGCCATCGGCAGCAACGTTGCCTATTGTGCATCCAAATCTGCAGTCAATACCATGACAATGGGCCTGGCCCGATCATTGTCCCCAGAAATAAGAGTGCTGTCCATTGCACCGGGTCTTGTGGAAGGGGAGTACACGAAGAAACTTGATGCCTCGTGGACAAAAGAGCAGGAAGAGTTGACCCCGCTTAAAAGATTGACCCAAGCTGAAGATGTTGCCCGGGCTGTTCTTGCCTGTGCCACTCTGCTAACCTATTCAACCGGCTGTGTTATCCCGGTTGACGGCGGTCGGCCGCTTACTTGATTACGGGAGATTTCTAAATGGGAAAGAGCACCAATAATATAGATGATCGTAAATTGTATACCTTCGTTCATGAACTGTTTGCGAAGACCGGAATGTCGGCGGACGACGCAGCGATCTGTGCGGACTCTCTGGTGCAGACGAATCTGTGGGGAATCGATTCCCATGGAGTTTTACGCGTACCAATTTATGTCAAACGACTGCGCTCGGGAGCAATGAATAAAACTCCTGATATCACAAGTGTGAGAGATGTTGGCGCTCTGGAAGTGTTAAACGGTGATAACGGCTGTGGCTACGTGGTTGGCAAAAGAGCCATGACTCGAGCCTTGGAGAAAGCCGAGAATCACGGGATAGGAGCAGTCGGGGTGATGCGTTCCAACCATTTTGGTGCTGCCGCACTTTATACCAAAATGGCGGCGAATCGTGGAATGATCGGCATCGCCATGACCAATGTCGTTCCCAACGTGGTGGCTCCAGGCGGAGCTAAGCCGATCGTAGGCAATAATCCTTTTGCCGTGAGCGTCCCCACTTTTGGCGAGTTCCCTTTTACTCTGGATATTTCATTTTCCGCCGTAGCCGGTGGCAAACTGCTGCTGGCCAGCAAGAAAGGGGAAAAGATTCCGTTGGACTGGGCCACCGATAAAGAAGGAAGGCCGACCGATGATCCGGACAAAGGTTTTGCTGGATTTCTGCTGCCCGTTGGCGGTCATAAAGGCTATGGGCTGGCCCTGGTGGTAGACCTGCTCTGTGGAATATTAACCGGTGGGGCGTATCTCCATGGCTTGAAGGGGATGTATAAATATCCCGATGATCCAAGCCTGACAGGACATTTTTTTATCGCCATCAATCCGCTGGCGTTGATGGAAAAAGATATACTAAAGGAGCGTATGGATGACTTCTACCAGCAGATAAAATCATCGCCAATGTGGGATACATCCAGAGAGATGCTTATGCCCGGCGAGCTGGAATATCGGACCGAAATCAAAAGAAAACAGGAGGGAATTGCTCTTCCACAAGAGTTAGTTGTTGAAATCAACGAATTAGCCAAGAACTTGGGGATTGATTCTCAGTTATAAGCAAACAAAAAAAATAATAACTAAAAGGAGATAGTAATGGTCGAGAGAAAATCAGTATGGTGGCAAGAGAACCCAGGCCCAGTTGTTGTAGATTATGCCAAGGAAGTATGTGATGTTGCCATTTTGCCAATTGGAGCGATTGAACAGCATGGTCCTCATTGTCCTCTTGTTTCGGATGCTGCAAATGCTATGGGCATTGCCGAACTGATCGGTAAGAAGAGCGGAGCTATGATTTTGCCTTGTCCGATGTACGGATCTCACCCGTATCATCATTGGGGTGTTCCCGGTACCATACCGCTCACGTTTGAAACTCATATCGGTATGCTCTGCGACATCGTCCGGGGTGCCAGCGTTGCCGGCTACAACAAGTTTATCATTCTGTCAGCTCACGGTCAGGTTTCATCGACCATCGTTGCTGTTCACAAACTTGGTATTGAAGGCTTTTTTGTGCTGTCTTTGCACTGGTACGATTTTCTAAGAGATGACAAATCTCTCCTTGAAGATCATATGTGGCATGCCGATGAAGCTGAAACCTCGGTTGCCCTCTACCTCTATCCGGAAATGGTGGACATGAGTCTGGCTGCACCAGGTGGCGGTGAGGGACTCATCGATTCAAAATGGAAAATTGCGCCGGGTGCTGCTCCTAAACCAGGCCAGATGTATCATTTCGAGGGGACGTTTGCCCGCCCGGAAAAATATGAAATGGAAGAGGGCGGCAACGGAGTTGTCGGTGACCCGACCAAGGCAAGCCGTGAGAAGGGGGAGGCGGTAGTTACCAAAACGGTTGATCATGTTAGTGAGCTGGTTGCTGAAATAAGGGAGAAATACCCTTGCGGTGTTAAGCCTCAGACTGCCTGATATACAGTAGCAAATTTATATACAATTGCACGTGACGGAATGGTCGATTCTCGGTGTGCTGCCTGGGAACTGGTGCGACCTTCATGGGGAGTCCCGGAAAGGATTACGTGCGTAATTCTTAATAGAGGTATTAGAAATGGATAAACCAAAGGTTGGTTTGGTCACCTTCGGTGATGAACGAGATGATATGTGGGAAAAGGTTTTTAAGAACCTTGCCGAACCCAGGCATGCAAAACTCAGGGATCACCTACAGACGCAGCCGATAGAGTTGATTTCTTTTGATGCGGTAGCCAGAACAAGAAATGATATTGACGGCCAGATCGATAAATTGAGAGCCGCCTATGTCGATGTGATGATTGCCCATACCCCATGCTGGACCTCTCCCAATCTCGTCATCCATGGCGTGCAGCGCCTGGATATGCCGGTCATCCTGATGACCAGTAAAGATATGGCAACCCACGGTATGGTGGGGTTCTTCGGTGCAGGAGGAGCCATGCATCAGGCCGGTATTGAACATATCAGAATACGCGATGATGTCGGTTCACCTTCCATGACCGCAAAACTGATGCCGTTTGTCAAGGCAGCTGCTGCAGCTAATGCTCTTAAAGGCGAAGTTTTTGGTTTATTCGGTGGACGGTCGCTAGGCATCGATACCGGGTCAATCGATCCGATTCAATGGCGTCGACTCTTCGGCATCGATGTCGAGCACATCGATCAACTCGAGATCATCAGGCGCGCTGAACTCCTGTTGGAAGAGGAAACAGAAAGAGTTGACAAAATGATTGCCTGGCTCGAAGAGCATATGAAAACGGTTGCCTATAACGATCTCGTGCTGACAAGGGAGAAACTCGCCTATCAGTGCGCCTGCTATCTGGCAACAAAAGACATTATTGAGGAAAAAGGTCTCGGTTTCGTGGCAATTAAATGTATGCCGGATCTCTCAAATAATTACGTACCCCAGTGTATTTCGGCGGCGCTGCTGCCGGGACCGTATGATGCGGACGGAGAGAAGCCGAACATTTCCATGGGGTGTGAAGCCGACTGTGACAATGCACTGACCATGGAGATCATGAAGCATCTTACCGGCGGAATGCCCACGCTTTTCGGCGATCTCAGTCACATTGACGATGAAGACAATGTCCTGTATCTGCCAAATTGCGGAGCCCAGAGTACATGGTTTGCTTCCCGTTCAGATGATTTCAAAGAAAATCTGAAACAGGTAGAATTGCGACCCTCGGTACGTCCCGGCGGCGGTGCCACCGTTTATTTTAGATCGGCACCGGGGCCGATCACGTTAGCACGACTGTATCGGTGGAGTGGCGAATACCGTATGGCAATTATTCCAGGCCAGGTGATTGAGCTTTCACAGGAAAAACTCGATGCATTCATCGAGGCCAGGGGAGCTCATCAATTGCCCACTGCATTCGTCAAGGTCAGTACCGACATCGAAGCCATTATTGATGAGTTCGGTTCCAATCACATTGCCGGTGTGGCAAAAGATATTGAGCAGGAGCTCGTCCAGTTCTGTAAAATGAAAGGCATCACTCCGGTGGTGATGAAATAGCGGAGATAGATGTCATGAACCCTCGAGAACGTTTTTTAAAGGCCATGAACCATCAGGCAACGGATAGAGTGCTTGTGGACATGGGCAAGCAGGTCGGCTCACTGCATAAATTTGAATATCAGAAGCTCTATGAGCACCTGGGCGAACCTGAATGGATGCAGAATCATGGTGTGATTCTCGACAAGATGGCCCAGACAGTGGTGCCGGATGAAGCGCTGCTGCAAAAATTCGGTGTTGATTTTCGCTGGCTTATCCCCCACTGGGTTGGGGTAAAACCATTTGAGGAGAAGGGGCGAACGGGCTATTACGATATGTGGGGGACAACTTTCAGTGAAATGGAGGATTATTTCGCAATCACCGCTACCCCGCTAACCGAAGGCACAATGGAGGAACTTGAAAATCATCCCTGGCCTGACCCCGATGACCCGCGAATGTTCACCGGGCTGCGGGAGCAGGCCAAAAACCTCTTTGAAAACAGCGATTATGTCATTGGTGCCGATGGTATTAAAGGTGGAATCCTGCAGACCTGTCTCTGGCTGAGGGGATATGACAAGTTCTTTCTCGACCTTGCCATGAACAAGGATTACGCTGATGCACTGCTGGAGAAGGTCCTTGATCTTTACTGCAGGATGTACACTAATTATTTCCGGGAAGTTGGTGACTACGCCCAGCTGGTCTATATAACTGATGATCTGGGAACACAGGTCTCTCTGCTCATGTCACCCAAGATGTTTCGCGAACAGGTTAAACCAAAATTCAAAACCTTCAACGATCACCTTAAATCGCTGAGTGATGCCAAGATAATGTTTCACTCCGACGGTGCCATCGATCCGTTATTGGAAGACCTGATAGAGATTGGAGTCGATATCCTTAACCCGGTTCAGACCTCGACCAAGGGGCTTGAGAATACTCTTGAAATTAAAGAGAAATATGGAGCACGGTTAAGTTTTCACGGTGCCATCGATGTTCAGCAGATCATGCCGAACAGTTCGGTGGCAGAAATCAAGAGAGAGGTTGCCCGCAGGATTCATGATCTTGGTTCAGGTGGCGGCTACATTCTGGCCCCCTGTCACAATATCGGTTATGACATTCCGGTTGAAAATGTCTTGGCCCTTTTTGAGGCAGCCCAAGAGTTCGGTGGTATGGACCAGTCTGAATTAAAAAAGATAATGGAGAACAGTTAAGTAATGAAAAATAGAATTAAATCCCTGCTCAAACAAGGAAAACCAACGGCTGGTGCCTGGCTGCAGATGACATCACCTTTTTCAGCAGAAATCATGGCTCGGGCTGGCTTTGACTGGTTAATCGTTGACCTGGAGCATGCGCCGGGAGATCTTCTGAATCTCGCCTCCCAGCTTCAGGCGATGGGGGGCATGGATTGTGTGCCGTTTGTTAGAGCTCCCTGGAATGACCCCGTTGCTATCAAACGGATTCTCGATACGGGAGTTATGGGTGTACTTATCCCCTATGTAAACAGCGCTGAAGAAGCCAAGAACGCGGTGGCGGCCTGCAAGTATCCCCCCGAAGGAATCAGAGGTCTGGCCGGTAGCCCCCGTGCCGCATATTTTGGCCAGAATTCCATGGACTACTTAAAAGCTGCCAACGAGGAGATCCTGGTAATCATTGCCGTTGAAACCGGTGAGGCGATTGCCAACCTTGATGAAATTCTGGGGGTTGATGGGCTCGATGGGATATTTATCGGGCCGATGGATCTTGCAACCTCAATGGGGTATTTCGGTGATCCATCACATCCCGAGGTGCAGCAAGCTATTGCCACGGTAGAGGAGAAGACATTGAAGGCTGGAAAATATCTCGGTACCGTTGGTGGTAGCTGGGAACAGGCCAGAAAAAAATATGATAAGGGGTATCAACTCCTGATGCTGATGAGTGACTCGGTAGACCTGGCGAAGCTAGCTGGCCAGACGGTAGCACGATTTACCGAGGAATATAGAAAATAATTTTCTGCCAAGGTGAGGCCAGGTATTATGATCTGGCTTATTTGATATAGAATTATACATGAAAAGAAGGAAGTGAAATTATGTCAGAGCTGAGTAAAATAACCCAGACCCTGATGGAAGGTGATGGCGATACGCTGATAACCCTAGTAACTGAGGCACTGGCGCAGGGACGAGCTGCATCTGAAATTCTCAACGATGAACTGATTGCCGGAATGGATCTGATCGGAGAAAAAATGGGCAACGGTGAGATGTTCATTCCGGAAGTTCTGATGACGGCCCATGCGATGGGTGGGGCGGTGGAAGTACTCAAACCACATCTTGGAGAAGGCGAATCGAGCAGTGCAGGAACCATCGTTATCGGCACGATAAAGGGTGACCTGCATGATATTGGTAAAAACCTGGTGGTGATGATGCTGGAAAGCTCCGGCTTCAAGGTAATTGACCTCGGAGTTGATGTCGAACCGGAAATTTTTGTCGAGGCCATCAAGGAAAATGAACCCGATATCCTTGGACTCTCGGCATTATTGACCACAACGATGCCGATGCTGAAGAAGACGATAGAAACTGTTGACGCCTCCGGTGTACGTGCGAATCTGAAGATCATGATTGGCGGCGCCCCGGTTAACCAGGAGTTTGCTGATGAGATCGGTGCAGATGCCTACGCTCCAGACGCTGGTTCGGCGAGTAGAATGGCAAAAAGCATGATAGTGTGATTAGTATAAAGTCCTGTAAAGGAGTCCCAGAGGAGCATTATGTTTACTGTTATTGGCGAGCGAATTAATACCACATTGAAAAAAGTGAAAGCTGCGGTAACCGCTCGCGATGCCGAATACATCAAGTATGATGTGCGGAAACAGACCGAAGCGGGTGCTGCTTACATCGATGTTAACGCGGGTGCTCGGATCGGGCATGAAGTGGAAGACATGACATGGCTCCTTGAAGCTGTGCAGCAGGCGACTAATCTGCCGCTCTGTCTCGACAGCCCGGATCCCGGAGTGCTGGAAATGGCATACGGACTTGTCAGCAAGAAGCCGATGATCAACTCCATAAGCTTGGAAAAGGATCGGTTTGACCCTATGATAAAATATCTGCAGGGTAAAGACTGTCGAATCCTTGCCCTGTGCATGGATGATTCCGGTATGCCCAAGTCGGCAAATGATATCGTTTCACGAGCAAAAGTACTGGTTGCTGAACTCGAGAAGATCGGTTTTGCACGTGACGATATCTTTCTTGACCCTCTAGTCCAGCCACAGGGGGTTGATAAGAGCAATGGCACCATGGCCATGAGCGCTGTGAGAAGAATCATGACGGAGATTGAGGGTGTACATACCACCGGAGGCCTCTCGAATATCTCTTTTGGGCTGCCCCAGAGAAGAACAATTAATCGTTGTTTTCTGTCGATGATGATTGCTAATGGCTTTGACTCTGCAATCATGGACCCCCTCGATGAGGTAGCAATGACGCAAGTGATAACAGCAGATATGCTCGCTGGTAACGATGATTTTTGTATGCGCTTTATCAAAGCCGCCAGAGCTGGAGTCAGAGATGATTGAAATATCCGGCCGAAGGCGGGGGCCGTGGTGATTGGAAATTTCTTGATTAGCAGGAACTGAAACTATGCGGATTAAACAGCTGGATCATTATAATATCATCGCTAACCAGGGTGTAATCGATCGTGTAATCAACTTTTACACTCAAATACTTGGTCTTGAGGTTGGCCCGCGGCCCGATTTCGACATTGCTGGCGCCTGGCTGTATCGGGAGGGGAACCCTCTTCTGCATCTCGCGGTGGTTGATAGGCCTGATGAATCGACACCCGGGCTGTATGAAACGATCACAGGTAGTCTGCACCATATCGCATTTGAGTGCCAGGGGCTTGATGAATTTAAATCTGTGCTTGAAGAGAATGGTATAGATTATTATCAGACGACCGTACCTGGAACTACGATAGAGCAGCTTTTTCTTCATGATCCGGCAGGCTTGGGTGTCGAGCTCAGTTTCAAAGCCGGTTGAGAATAGGACGCTGATTCTGGCAATCACACCGTGAGCATTGCAATAAACTCTACTGCTTTCAGAAGGCTATGAGATGAAAGGTTTTAACAAAAAGTGGCAAAATTTTCCCGACTACATCATCGGCATTACCAAAGAAATATGGGAAGATCGAGGTCTTAACACACTTCATGACTATTATTCTTCCGACATAATTGTCAGATCCCCTGTGGGGGTCACACAGGGGCGGGACGGGGTAATTGGTTCAACCATGGCAACCCTGTCAGAATTTCCCGACCGCACCTTGCTGGGCGAGGATGTGATATGGTCCGGAACACCAGAGGAGGGAATGCTCTCATCGCATCGCATTGTTTCCACAGCAACCCATCTCGGGGACGGTGTGTTCGGCAGGGCAACGGGAAAAAAACTAGTCTATCGGATAATTGCCGACTGCCATGCGATCAACAACCAGATTAACGATGAATGGCTGATCCGGGACCAAGGGGCGATAGTTCGTCAGATGGGACTTGAACCGCGGGAGTATGCTAGGGATATTATCGATAGGGAAGGTGGCCCAGATAATTGTAAAAGGCCGCTCTCCCCGGGAAATGATATCCCAGGTCCTTACATGGGAAAGGGCAATCATGACGAGTGGGGACAGTTGTATGGCGATATCCTCAGCCGGATTATGAATGCTGATTTCGCTGTGATCCCCGGAAAATATGATCGGGCCTGCCAGTTGGAATATCCCGGGGGACAGACGGCCCACTCCCATGGGGCTGCTGACCGGTTCTGGATGGGACTCAGGGCCAGTTTTCCGTCAGCCAGGTTTACCCTCGAACACCAGATCGGTCGTAGTGATGAAATTATGCCACCACGGGCTGCTCTGCGCTGGAGTCTTTTCGGTCGCCATGACGGTTGGGGACCATTTGGTCCGCCAACTGGGGCTGAGGTCTATATTCTCGGTTTATGTCATGCGGAATTTGGTCCCTGGGGGCTACGGCGGGAGTACGTCATGTTCGATGAAACGGCAATCTGGAAACAGATTATTCTAAAAACGGGGTGATCGTATTGGAATTTCGGGAATTCGACAAGAAGATCGTACGTTTTGGTGATCTGCGCCCATGCAGAACGGCATTTGTTGATGCCCATTCGCCCGGATCGGACGAGAAAGAGAACTTTGCCATCATCGGTAAGGGGGTTTCGGAAAATCCGGAGCAGTATGTCCACATTAAGGAAACCCCAGGGTTTAACATCGGTGCTGCAGGACAACCGCCGGGTTGCACCAACTCCTTGCATTACCACCATACGGCGGAAGTGTTCTTTGTGCTCTCCGGGAGCTGGCGGTTTTTCTGGGGCCGCTGGGGCACTGCCGGCGAGGTTGTGCTTGAGGAGGGGGATATTTTCAATATCCCTACAGGTGTCTTTCGAGGCTTTGAGAATGTCGGAGACGACTATGGCATGATCATGTCGATTCTTGGGGGGGATGATGCTGGTGGTGGGGTTATCTGGGCGCCTCAGGTGATTGAAGCTGCACTGGATCACGGCCTCGTTCTTGGGGAGAACGGAATGCTGGTCGATACCAACAAGGGTGAGCAACTGCCGGCAGGGGTTAAACCGATGCCCCTACTGTCCGAAGAAAAGCTCAAGCAGTGTCCGGAAACGGGAGTTCAGAAAATCGTCCAGGGCTATGTAGCTCGCCATTTGGATCTAAGTGCGCTGGCTCGAAATAATCCTTGTCTGGTTATCGGGGAACATGGAGTTCTCCGCGACCGGCCCGGGTTCGAAGTGGAGTTTCTGACCAGGGATTCAATTGGTGACGACCCTTATGTGAGCGAGCGCTATGAGATTTTAATGATCATGCGAGGCCACTGGCGCGTTGCCTGGCAGCAGGGAGAAGTCGTGCTGGCCCCGGGTGATACCTGCAAGCTACCACCTGGGTTTGAGCACTCCCTTGCCCCGGCAATGATGGGGGAGGCGAGCCTCTACAGAGTTATTGACACTGATGACCCTGCCGGGCCAACGATGAATTTTTAATCTTTTCAATGTAGCCTATTTTTGACTCCAGATTAGACCTATGGCAAGGATCAAAACCACTCATGTCGGCTCCCTGCCGCGCTCACAGAAGGTGGTAGATTTTATTTTTGCACGGGAGCATGGGAAGCCTTACGATCAAACAGAGTTCGATGACTGCATGGCGGCAGCGGTTGCGGAGACGGTCGCCCGACAGGTCGAAGCTGGGGTGGATATCGTCAGTGATGGAGAGACCTCCAAGATTTCCTATGTAACCTATGTGAAAGACAGATACACTGGTTTTTCCGGTGATAGTCCCCGGAATGTACCTACAGATTTAAAGATGTTTCCCGGATTTCTGAAGAAATTGGTGGAAAGCGGCGGAACCCCCACTTACTCGAGGCCGCAATGCACTGGAGAAGTTAAGCCCCTTGGCCAGGATGAACTGCTCAGAGACATCGCCCTCCTGAAAAGTGGTATGAAAACCCATGGTGTTTCCCGCGGTTTCATTAATGCCGCCTCGCCCGGGGTGATTTCTCTGTTCCTGCCCAACACCTACTATGCCTCTCAAGAAGCCTACCTGACAGCCCTGGCTGAGGCGATGAAGGGGGAGTACCGGGAGATCATTTCAGCCGGGCTGGACTTGCAGATAGACTGCCCCGACCTGGCTCTGTCCCGGCATATGATGTTCAGCGATGTATCTGAGGCTGAGTTTGTCAAAATAGCAGAATCGCATATGGAAGTGCTCAACGCATCGCTTGAAGGCCTGGATTCGGAGCGTATTCGTCTGCACATTTGCTGGGGTAATTATGAAGGGCCACACGTCTGCGATATCCCGATGGATTCGATTTTCTCAACGCTGATGAAGACCCGGGCTCGATATATCTTGTTTGAGGCTTCAAATCCTCGACATGCCCACGAATGGAAGTTGTTTCAGGACCGAAAGCAGGAGATTCCCAACGATAAGGTGCTGGTCCCCGGAGTGGTGGATTCAACCTCAAATTTTGTTGAACATCCCGAGTTGGTATCCCAAAGATTAGCCAATTTTGTCAATATCGTTGGCCGTGACCGGGTCATTGCCGGAACCGACTGCGGCTTCGGTACCTTTGCAGGCTATGGTGCTGTCGATCCAGACATCGCCTATGCTAAACTCAGGGCGCTCTCTGAGGGAGCTGCTCTTTGTTAGATGAAATAGAGCGTACCTCCATCAACAAGTAACTAGCAGCACTCTGCCACCTTGCTGCTTATTGGTTTTGGTCTACGAGCAGTTGAAAGAGGTCATACTCTTCGTCGCTGAGTGTTTTGTAACCGGGCGTCGGAAAGGCCTGAAACCCTCTGCCGCCATCGTTGTAGATAGACTGCCCGAAAATAAAGTCTGAGTCAGGCGAGGCCAGAAACACAGCCAGTCTGCCGCATTCCGTCGGAGTCCCGATCCTGCCCATGGGAGTTCGTGATAAAATGGTATTCATCAATTGCTTGTCCGATCCGACCCTGCGCATAAGCTCGGTGTCGATGGCACCGGGGGCGATGGCGTTCACTTTGATGTTGTACTGGGCCAAAGCCACAGCCTGTACCTTGGTAAGTTGCTGAATCGCACCTTTGCTGGTCGTGTAGACCATCTGGGAATCGAGTGCAAGGTGGGCATTGACCGACGACATATTGATCAAGACACCCCGTTCACCCTGTTTGACCATCTGCCGGGCGGCTTTCTGTCCTCCGAAGAACATACCTCTAAGGTTGATATCCATGATTTTATCGTACTGCTCCGGGGTTATGTCGAGAAAATGCGTTTTCTCTGGGTCGTTAATTCCCGCATTGGCAACATAAATGTCGAGCCTGCCAAAATGATTAACTGTCTCGGCGATAGAATGCTCAAGGCTATCAATATCGCCGACATCACAGGCAACAAACAGTACTTCACCGTCCAATTGTTCCAGGGCTGAGAGGGCGGACGTTCCCGTTTCTCTGCTGCGACCGCAGATTACCACCTTGGCGCCCTCTTTGACGAATTCCTCTGCGATTCCGAAGCCAATGCCTTTCGTTCCGCCGGTCACTATTGCAACTTTATCTTTCAATCTGGGCATTGTCCGTCTCCTTATCGATTATTCTTGACTTACTGTGAGTGAATAGAATAAATTGAATACGTATTCAACGCATACTAGCGTGTTTGCCAGTCATTGTAAAGAAGGAATGAGTTCGCAGGCAAACAAGTTATACGGAATCAGGTACAGAAAATGGACGTAA
>JAQYVS010000419.1 GCA_030145365.1 Desulfofustis sp.
TTTGGCAAGCTCGCAGGCTTTGTCCATGGCGGCCATACAGGCCGGATGGCCCATACCGTCGTCTGCATCGAGAAGTCCGGCTCCTGCCCTCAATTTTTTAAAGTCGAAATTGGGGTTTTTATTGAGACTCCCAGCTGTCAGGCGAGTTACATAATGCTCAGTCCGAATAACTCCGTGGGAGCGGACACCACGAAGATCGGCGTGAACCAGAACATCGGCGACGATCTCAGCATCGGAGTCGTTGAGGCCTGCCTCTGTAAGTTTTTTAGAAACCAGCGATCTCAATTCCTTTTCATTAACCAGTACGTCCTGCATGATCTTCTCCTTTTAAACGGATATCTTCCGAGTGAGGGAGCTTTGACAAATTTGTATTTCCGCTCAAGCTCGAGGCGTACAAGAAAATTCTCCCAGACCCAATGAAAATCTGAGTAAACAATTTCCTTGTGCGTCTGAAAATTGAGCGAAAGAACACTTTTGCAAGGTTCCCTGAACAATGTAAAATCAACTATTCAATACAATCCGAAATATTTTTCCCGGTCACAACCATCTTGTCTAAAGGTGCAATAGCACCCTTATGACACACCACGTAGGCAGCTGTTTTATGTGCCATTTTTGCAGCCTCGGCGGCTGAGCAACCGAATTTTCTGGCGACCAGATAGACGGCGCTGAATGAGTCACCGGCTGCGGTTGTGTCGACAACACGCTCCACACGTTCTGCGGCAACCTCTATAGAGTGATTATCCGAGAATATGGTGCAGGGATTTTCACCATCTTTCAACACCGACTCTTTGGCACCATGTTTCTGCAATGCTTCATGTACTTTATTATTTTTTGCACCATCGAGTAGGATTTCTGCCTCTTCGGTGGTTAAAAACACGATGTTGCTTATTGGGTAGAGCTGATTGTAAAGCTCAATAGCTTCCTCTTTTGACGTCCAGAGGTGCGGTCGATAGTTGCAATCGAAATAGATGGACATATTTGAGCCGGCAAGTTCTTTTAATCTGGCCAGCAGGCGGGTTCGACTTGTTGGGGTGAGGATCGCCAAACTGATACCGCTCAGGTAAATACCATCATAGCCTGATAAAGCTTCAAGCAAGGTATCGCTTTCAGGAAACTCAAAGCATTTTTTAGCGGCCGCCGTACTGCGCCAATAATGGAATATCCGTTCTCCCGATTCTTCAAGCTCGATATAATAGAGTCCCGGCATCTCTCCCTGCTGTCTGAGCACAAGGCTGCTGCCGACTCCTTCCTTTTCCCAGAATGTAATCATTCTTTGACTGAATGTGTCGGTACCAAGAGCGGTTACGTAATTGACCTCAAGTGGCAGCTCCTTAGCTAGACGGGCACAGTAAATTGCAGTGTTGAGCGTGTCTCCGCCAAAGGTTTGGTTGGTTACACCGGGTGAGGTTTCCTGCAGTTCGATCATACATTCGCCGATCAGGGCAAGTTTAATTGGTTTCATATTTCTTCGTGCTTAATTTAGAAGGTGACCATCGCTTTGAGAAAACCTTCAGGCTTCTCAACCGCCATCTTGAATGCATCACTTGCCTTATCGGTTGTGAAGCGATGGGATACCATGTCGTTTAAATTCATCTTTCCTTGGGCTACCCGATCTAAAATGATTGGGAACATATTGGAATTCATACGGCTGCCCACCACTGTCATTTCCTTTTTGAAAATCTGCAACTCGGTGACATTGTTTGGTCTGCCGTCCATTCCAAGCAGGACAACTGTGCCCGCCGGAGCAACCAGATCAATGCATTGCTCAAAAATGGCGGGATGTCCGACAGCGTCACAGGTAACATGGGGCCCTTCACCGTCTGTTTGGGCAAGGATCTTATCTTTAAGCTCAGGATCGGTGGCTGAATAAGCTGCCACCGCACCAAGCTGACGGGCTCGTTCAAGCCGGTCTTCCTTCATGTCGATCAGGATACAACTGGCTCCAAGACAATGGGCATTGAGCATAACTGCAATACCGATAGGTCCGGCACCGAAAACGACTACAACCTGGCCTTCAGACACATTGCCGCGCCAACAAGCCTGGGCACCGATACCCATTGGTTCAACAACGGCACCAAGAGCAAGATCAGTCACTGATGAGGGAAGCTTATGAACATCACATTCTCTGATCTTGAAATATTCCTGCATGGCTCCTTGCACGTGGACGCCGCGGCACTTGACGTCAGCACAGGCGTTTGCTCTGCCAGATTTGCAGGCCCGGCATGAGCCGCAGCCAAACACAGGATCAATAGCCACATGATCTCCGGCTTTAAATTTAGTTACACCGGCCCCGCAGGCAACTACTTCACCGCTGCATTCATGACCGACCACCACCGGTGGTTTGACAAAAGGATGTTCTCCCTGAAAGGTGTGAACATCGGTGCCGCAGATACTGACGGCCTTGATTTTTACAATGATATCGTTGGATTCTGTAATTTGAGGTTCCGGTTTCTCAATGATGCTGATTTGCCTGGTTTCGGAGATTTCTACTGCTTTCATAGCGAGTTTCCATAGGTGAGAAATGATTATTCTTAATAGAGATTACGTGATTTACCCCACGTGGTGAGCCAGGTATTTCGCTCACCAGATCTAAAGATGTATAGCAATCACTGGAAGCGATGTCAAGACCATGTTAAACCGGTTTAATTACGGAGGCAAATCTTGACAAGCCAGACGATTCAGGACCATCCTGTGCCGCATGACTTCCTTACAATCAATTCCGACTCGAGATGAATATGTCGTATCGGAGCATTCGGGTTATTGATGCGCCGAATCAGCAGTTCCGCGGCTTTTCTGCCGATTTCTGCCTTCCTTATCCTCATGGTCGTGAGCTGCACATAGCCACGGTCTGCTTCTCCTATGTCATCGCAGCTTACAACGCCAATATCTTTTCCAGGTTGAATTCCTCTGCGGTGCATGCAGGAAAGAACGCCGAGTGCCACAAGATCAGAGAAACAGACGATTCCGGTAGGCGGCTCATCGAGTCCTAAAATATAATCGGCCGCGCCTTCTCCACCTTTTGGAGAGCTCTCACAATGAAGAACAAGTGATGCATGTATCGGCAGATGATGTTTTTCCATGGCTTGCACAAAACCCAAATATCGATTCTTTGAAACACTGGTGTCCTGTCCGCCGCCAAGCCAGGCTATTCTCGTGTGGCCGAGCTTGATCAGATGCTCAGTCACCGTTTTAAAAGCGAGAACACCGTCGTTGCCGACATAGTCAAGTTTGGCTCCTTCCACATACCGGGCAATTAAAACGGTGGGCAGTTTTCTTGAGAAGATCGGCTCAAATGCTTTGAGTTTAGTGGCGTTGACAGGGCTCAGAATCAGTCCATCCGCCCGATGTTCGATGAGAACTTTGATAAACTGCTGTTGAGAATCCATAGATTCCCGAGTGTTGCATAAAAATGGCAGCTTGTTGTTCTGGCTTAAAATCACCTCACATTCTGAACACACTTCTGCGAAGTAGGGATTGGTTATGTCATGTACAGCCAGTCCCACCGTGTTTGATTGACCAGTGCTCAGCCCGGCCGCACCACGGTTGTAGACATATCCGAGTTCATCTATCTTGGTGAG
>JAQYVS010000426.1 GCA_030145365.1 Desulfofustis sp.
GGCTGTGTCAGCCAGCCAGCTCACATGATGATACCAGGTGTCAACCAGAAAAAGATCAATGTCCAGAACCTGATTCGCCGTCAATCCGGCTAAAGAAAGCCCCTCTCCTGACCAGGTGAATCCAGGAGTGGTGGGACTGGCAACCAGTACCTCCACAGAACTCTGTGATGTTACATTTTTGACAATTGAGTCACCGAACATGCCGGGTTTTCGTGAAGGGCCAAGTACGATAAGATTTGCATTAATAGTCTCTGCAACAGAGACAATAGTGTCTGTTACTTTTCCGGAAATCAACCTGATTGTCGGATCGATATTATATCGTCTGAAACGCTGGATGTACGCCTCAACTCTGTTTCGGAAGCGTTCTCCCTCAACAGCCAGCCCATATCTCCGGAAATGAGAATCGTCTTCTTCTTCGATAATTGAAAGGAGTGTTACATGGGCATCGTTCATCAGAGCCCGTTTCTTTATCTCTTCCACCACTAAATTTGATTGGTCGTCATCAAAAATAGTACCAAGAATATGGAATTTTTTTTGCGCGGAAACCAGATCCGTAGGCTTTAAGGTCACAGGAAAAGAAGGAATAGGTGAAAAAAGGGCAAAAAAATTAGAGGGCTTTTTTGTACTGAGCCCACGATTGGTAATGGGAAGGTCTTTATAGTTTTGCAGGTCTTCGATCAGGGCAGCTGCGGAATTGTACCTGTTTTCCGGTTGTCGTTCCAGGCAGGTAAGGACGATTTCTTGAAGCTGAGGAGGAATGGTCTGATCATAGTATCTTGGAGGAACAGCATCAAATTTCAAGCGTCGGCGGGTTTTCGAAAGTCTTGTGGAGGAGGAATATGGAAGCTGACCTGTCAACATTTCATAGAGGATAATCCCGAGACTATATATATCACTTCTTGTTTCTCTGCGATGACCGACAATTTGTTCAGGTGCAATGTAATCGGGAGTTCCGTGCGGCAGGACAAAATCTTCGGTCAGGAGATCGGGCAATTCCTCCTTGGTAGCAAAACCGAAGTCAAGGAGTTTCACCTGATTATCAGCGGTGACCATGATGTTTTCCGGTTTGAGATCAAGGTGGATTATTCCTCTACCATGTAGGTACGACAGGGCATTTGCAATTTGTTGGATCAGGGGACCGGCCCGGGAAAAGTCCATTTTTTTCCCTTTGCCAACTATTGATCGTAGATCATTGCCATGAACATGCTCCATGATAATATATTGGCGGGAACGATTTCTGCTGAAGAAGTGGACAATATTTGGATGGTTAAGAGTACGGCCTATCCGTTCTTCAATCTGGTAATGGTAGAATTGAATAGGATTGTTGAGGATGTCTCCAAATGGCACTTTCAGGACGACTGTTTCGTCAGTAAGCATATCCGTTGCATAGAAAAGCTGAGCCATCGCACTGCTGTGCAATTCCTTTTCTATGATAAAGGTATCAAGCGTATTACCGGGTTGCAACGATTCCATAGAGACTGTTTTTCATAGCAGGTTATCTATTGAACAAAGAAAACGTAGCCTACGACAATCACCAAAATTACCAAGACTTCCACAATAGTAATTTTTGTCAGCATAATACAGATTTTACGCTGTGATGGGTTCATCTGTAAAATCATTTTATTCATTATCATCCGGAAAAAGAGAGCAGTCGGTTTGTTGGAGGTGTACAAGCGGATGTATTCCTGAATCGCTGGTATCCACAAAAACATGCTTTTTTCAAGTTCCTCTTCAATAACATCACCGCTTCCGGTGATTTTTACCCGCATCATGTCGTGTTCGGAAAAAAATAGAATCTCGCTGACAGCAAATCCAGATAACGAGATGCGCATAACCGTCTGGTTGTCAGACTCATTCATTTTGGAAGCAGTGAAATCAATGCTTAAGCCGAGCTGGAATTCATTCTCAGTTTCGTAATCCTTTAGAGAGGCAATAACACCATTATCCTGTTCCTGACATTCCCCTACAAACCAGTGGGGGTGGAGATGCAGAAGTTTTTCTTCGTTAAGAATACGACTTAGATCAAGCTCTCTGGTTTTGCCTGCAGGAATTTTCAGGTCGTATGTTTTTTCCATATTGAATTATACCCGAAAAATTAGAGTTTCATTTCGTGAGAGTTTGAGAAGGGACAATAAGCAGTGGACAGGGCAGTATTGGGTGGAGTTTGCTGTTTTTCAACCTGGCCCGCAAGCCTTTCTCCATCTTGAGATTGAACAATCGCTTTGTTTTGCGGTGTGCACCGATAACAATCAAGTCACATTGTTTTTTGGCTGCCTCATTTGCAATACTTTCCTCGAGTGGCCCGACTACCTTTGTGAAAATCGCGTCTGATGCGGCAGGATATTGATCTCTGATTCTCTGCCATTCCTCTTCAATTTCTTCGCCCAGTTGCCCCTCAACATGATCTAAAAATGTTGTGTGGGTTTTACTGGAATTCAACCA
>JAQYVS010000434.1 GCA_030145365.1 Desulfofustis sp.
CAGTTGAAGGAAACACCCGAGATTGTGGACGTGGAGTCTTCGGCCCGGTAATCTGCTAATGCCGAAGTACCGCAGCTCACGGTTTTCAATGTAAGCGACCTGCACAGATCGATGACCTGATCCGGGAACGAGTCGTTCCGGTCATTATCCCTATCGTCTTCAACTACAACAACCGTACTGTCAAACCCCATATGCTTCTTGAACAGCAGGCATTTGGCTGCTAAATATTCGGTCATGGTCTTGTGATAATCAAGATGATCCTGGCTGAGATTGGTAAATATTGCCAGATCATAATAAATGGGTCCCAGACGTTTCTGCTTCAGAGCATGTGAAGACACTTCCATAATCACATGGGTTACACCGTTGTCTGCCATGTCCCGAAGCACTCCATGCAGTGTCAGGGGATCGGGGGTAGTAAACGGTGCTGGCCTGGAAATCAATTCATTTGTTTTACTCCAGTAACGATATTCAACAGTACCGATTACTCCAACTCTGATCTGAGAGTTTATGAGGACCTGTTCCATCAGGTAAGAAACCGTAGTCTTGCCATTGGTACCAGTTATCCCTATCATCGTCATTTCCGAAGCTGGATTCTGATACAAGCGGGAAGCTAATCGTCCGAGAATTGCTCTGGTGTCATCGACAATAACGATAACGATTCCTTTACGCTCCAGGTCTTTTATACTGATCACTCCCTTTTCGACAACAATAGCGTCAGCCCCAGCTTCAATGGCCTGATCAAGAAACGAATGACCGTCATTTTTCACACCTTTAACCGCTACAAAAAGAGTGCCAGGGCCTGCCTCACCTGAATGTTGACAAATTAAATTAATGCGTAAATTATCCGGAATGGACCTGCCGGCCAAGGTGTAGGGCTGCCCGACAAGCAGGTCTTTCAGCTTTCGACTATACCTGGCAGTTGCTCTGGAATATTCGTTTTTTTGTATCGGGCCCAATGAACTACTCCGGCTCAGAAATCTGAGGCTTTTTATAAGCGGCATCAACCGCGTCCTGTTCAAGAATGAGGACCACTTTTGTCCCTGGTTTCAATTTGGTCCCCGGGGGCGGCTGTTGAGAAACCACTCTACCCGATCCCTTTATCTCAATTTTCACATCAATACTGTGCAGCAGACGTAAACATTTACGCAGACTCATTCCGGTAAAAGACACCATTTCAGTCTCAAGCACCGCCTGTTCAAGCACACGTTCAGTTAATTGCCGACCGTCGGTCGAGAAACGAAAGTTAGTGTCCTCCTGTTCCTTCGGACTCATCATATCGGAGAGATTTTTCATCACCCGTTGCAGGGCAACAATCGAACCAAACATATTCATCGCTTTCCCGGTGAGTGATAAGTCCTGTTTGTTCCCTGCCTGAAAGCCCGGTCCTGAAGCTGTCAACAGAAGTACCAGCTCAGGTTTTTTCTGAGGGAGCAGGGCAATGCCCAGAAAATGATGTGTCAATGATTCAGGTCTGTCTTGCTTATATGTTGTGCTCTCTCCCTGCAAAACTGAGGAATCGAGCGGTCCCGGGACACCCAGCAGTCTGAAAAGCTCTCGTGCTTGTTCTGAAACACCATCGAGCAACAAGCCTTTTTTCGGCTCGGACTTAAGATCTTCAAGGAGGAATTCCTGCTGGTTTTTGCGCAATACAAACCGCTCTCCCGCGTGCGGTGTAACTTCTGCCCCGCCATTTACCGCTCTGGTAACGGCGGTGAGGAGTTGTAAAGGCGTCTGCATCTCCGGGACCGTCTCGAAATCTCTTTTTTTTGTCAGTCCTCCATTATACGGAATGGACGTTGGCTCAATTCCTGCAGAACTGATAAAATCATAGTTGGGCTGAGCGTCCGCTCCAAGTTTATTCCACAACTGAAGTTGTACACCAAGTTTGCGTTTATCAGAAACCACGCTCCATGGAAGTGGCGGATTTTCCAACCCTGCCTGGCTCTCAAACAGGGAAAGATCTTTTAAAAATATCTTGAACGGTTCCGGAACTGCTATTTTCTCGTTGAACAGATCGGAAAAAATTGGTTCCGGATAGGTGTGGAATTTGTTCGGATCAAATGACGGTACTTGATCATAAGCTATCAAGGCCCCCGAATCAGCTTCCATCACCAGCGCCCCCACCTTGATCCCATGCATCGAAGCGGCAAACTGCTTCAGAAATTCATCAAGAATACGCTGTATCTTTAAATCGAGTGTAAGAATCAGATGGCGGCCGTCAACTCCCGGCCTTGTGTCACCCATTTGCAGCAGATCGCTGGTATCATCTTTCTTAAGCCGATGTCTTGCTTCCAGCTTATTGAGATATTGCTCAATCCCGGATAGACCGGAATCTCTTTCAGCAAAGCCAACCAGATGAGCTGCAGATTCACCTTGCGGATAATATCGGATATACTCTCTATGGAGATACACGCCGGGAAGATCAAGCTTTCTAATCTCGTCTTCCTGGTCCTGGCTGATATCTTTTGCCAGCCATACCCTGAGGCGTCCTTCCCCGACACGATCATAAAGATCGTTTTCGGATGTTTCAAGTATTGAAGATAATGGAGCAATTACTTGATTGACATCCTCAATTTCTCGGATATTAGTGTACACGGACACCCGTTCGTAGGATATGGCAAGTTCTTTATAATTCCTGTCGTATATCGTACCCCTGGTTATTTCTTGATCAGTTGAAAATTGGTCTTTTCCTAACCTGACTACCTTTCTGACCTGTTCCCATATAAGCTGGGTCTGTTCCTTTTCATACCAAGCATAACCGGCAAGCACCATGCTCAGCAGGAGGATGAGAATAATAAGCCATCGTCGTCTGACGCTCTGCGTCCGTAGACGGGACCGCTTGCCCATACTTCCAACATTACCTGATCTTAAAAACCTGTTTATCGCCCGGAACGAAGAGTGCCAACTCGGCTCCAGCCCGTTTCAGCACCTGCTGCTCAGACATCAACTTTGCGCGCTCGGCCAGCAATATAATCTGCTGCTCTTTTAACTGGTGCCTGCTGGCCTCAATCGATTGTATGGTTTGCTCACCGCGGGTAGCGGCGAAACTGAGCCACAAATTAATACAGAAGACTACGATCACGATGGCCAGGGCAATCTTGGAGAATGCCAGCCACAAGGCAGTGCCTCCCGGTAATGCAAGCGGTTTTCTTCGACGCAATTGTTGTTTGAACTTTGCATCTACTGCTGATTGTGAAACATACCGAACTGAATTCTGATAATTCATGTACACCCCCTGTTACGCAAACCGCTCAGCAACCCTCAGTCGCCCGCTTCTTGCTCGCGGATTCTCCGCGACCTCAACACTTCCCGGAACAACTGGTTTTTTGGTAATGACATTCAATCTGGTACTATTGTTCAATGCCCTCTTAACAATTCGATCTTCCAGCGAGTGGAATGAGATAACACATAGTCGTCCGCCGGTGACAAGATGATCACCAGCTTTCTTTAAAATTTCTCCGAGATTTGCCAACTCATCATTAACTGCGATCCTAAGTGCCTGAAAAACTTTGGTAGCCACATGGATTCTTGGCGGATGGAATTTTTTGGGAATCGCTGTGTAAACGATTTGAGCCAATTGTTCCGTTTGCTCAATGGGGTTTGTTTTGCGCTCTTCCACGATTCTGGCCGCTATTCTCCTGGACTGTTTCTCGTCTCCGTAATAGTAAAAAAGGTCAGCCAACTCACGCTCACTCGATTCACCTACAATCTGTGCCGCTGTTAGCGGGCGACGCCGATCCATTCTCATATCAAGCGGCTCATTTCTCCTGAAACTGAAGCCGCGACCCTCCGCATCCAATTGCAGCGAAGAGAGCCCTATATCGATCAATATGCCATCTACTTCAGCAACTCCTGCTTCCTGCAAACCTTGATCGATTTCCTTGAAATTACGCTGTATTACAGTGAGTCTATTGCGATAGGGTTCCACGTTTTCAAGGCCCAACCTGATTGCCTCTTCGTCCCAATCAAAAGCGATAACTTTGCCTTCAGGTGCCGAGCGTTTCAAAATCTCTCTGGTATGACCACCCAGCCCAAATGTTCCGTCCATGTACGTGCCTCCGGAAACCACCCGAAGCATCGCCATAGTTTCCTCAAGAAGAACAGGCCGATGAACATCCCAGCGGGAAGTCTCGGACATCAGTCGATTCCGTGCCTAGCCAGGCTGTCGCTAATTTCATCAAAGTTTTCAAGGGTCTTGCGATATTCCAGCTGCCATGCGTCCTTGTCCCAAATCTCGATATATTCAAGCCTGCCGTTTAAAACGACATCCTTGTCTATATTGACTTCCGACCGCAAAAAGGATGGGATCAATAACCGGCCCTGTTTGTCCAGTGAACATTCAGTAATACCTGACACAACATATCTGGCAAAATTGGAGATAATCCGATCTTCGCGTGACTTAGTCAACAAACTGTCTTCCTTTACCTGCCACGCGCCCACGGGATAGATGCGAAGATTTTTAATCCATGGAGCAATAATCAACATCCCCGACCCGTAGCGCTGCAGAACCTCCCGAAACCGGCTCGGCACATTCAGACGACCCTTAGGATCGAGTGTATGCTCGGACCTGCTGCGAAACCTGCTTATGAGAATGTCTGACTTGGCCACGCGGAAACCACTCTACTCCATATTTTACCGCCTTACATCCACTTTACACCACTTTCTGTCTTTTTATACTAAGAGGAAAGAGTAAGTCAAGGAAAAAGATGCGTAAATTCAGGATAATAGTGATTTTGCTCGATCAATGACAAAACACAATATATGGTGGGTGACAAATAGGAAAACACTACAGAATGTAGAAAACTATTTATACCAGTACGAATTCAAACTATTATTCACAACGAGAAATATACCGTATATATTTGATATAATTAAAAATATTGTAAATATTCAAATTTTTGTATTTTTAGGTAAAAAAACACCAGGTGGTGCAAAGTGGATACAAAAAATTGGCCTCGAAACAGATGTGGATGTGTCTGGGGAAAATGAAAAAGGCGAGTGCGCTATAAATATGTCAGGATCTTATCCCGGTGTCGGATATACAGGTGATCAATATCAGTTCGATATTTCAAGAACTGAAAAACCAAACCCTTGCCACCACATGTGAGCGTTATTCGTTAGAGCCAAAAAGCGACGGTTGAATTTTGTCCGCTTTGGGGGGTTGGCGTTCAAAGTGTTCATATGCCTTAAGGGTTGCCACACGGCCGCGTTGAGTTCTGTTCAAAAAGCCGGACTGGATCAGAAACGGTTCATATACGTCTTCAAGGGTTGTTTTTTCTTCGCAAACTGACGTAGCCAATGTTTCAAGCCCGATTGGCCCGCCAGCAAATTTGTCGATAATGGTCAACATGATATTGCGATCCATATCGTCAAGGCCAATCTCATCCACATTCAGCAGGTTCAAGGCACTGTCAGCCACCTCTTGATTCACCACTGTATGTTCGTGGACTTCTGCAAAATCTCTGACCCGTCGCAGCAGTCGATTTGCTATTCGCGGTGTTCCACGGGATCTGCGGCCAAGTTCCAAGGCACCGGCTTCATCAATGTTCAAACCAAGTATCTTTGCCGAGCGCTGAACAATGATGACCAGCTCCTCGGGTGAATAAAACTCAAGCCGGAGAATATCGCCAAATCGGTCCCTGAGCGGCGGCGTCAGCAAACCGGTTCTGGTGGTTGCCCCAATCAGGGTAAATCGTGGTAAATCCATTTTAATGGATCGGGCTCCCGGACCTTGACCGATGATCAGATCCAACTGAAAATCCTCCATCGCTGGATATAAAATCTCCTCGACCACATGATTGAGCCGGTGAATTTCATCGATAAAGAGAATATCCCCTTCCTGCAAACTGGTGAGAATTGCCGCAAGATCCCCTTGTTTTTCGATAACCGGCCCTGAAGTCGGCTTAATACCGAACCCCATTTCATTGGCAATTATCTGAGACAGTGTGGTCTTACCCAGACCGGGAAATCCGTGAAACAAAATATGATCAAGTGGTTCACTACGCTTTTTGGCGGCGCCAATGGAGACATTGAGACGTCTTTTGAGCTGTTCCTGGCCGATGTAATCGACCAACCGCTTAGGTCTCAGATTATTTGCCTGGACAAGATCACGAGAAGTTGGAGCGGGATCGACCAGTCGTTCATCACCAAAGATTTCTTCTTCGAAATTCATGCGAGACTCCTGAGGCATTCTCTAAGCAGTTCTTCAACGGAAAGGGCATAAAATGCTTCATCACCAAACCGTCTTTTTACCGATGTCAGTGATTTTCGACAGACCGGATCGCTGTAGCCAAGATTCCCCAGAGCGGACAAAACATCGGCCACAGCAGAAGTAGTGCCAGGAGCTATAGCACCAGCCATCTCAATCGGATCGATGCCCGCGCCGGAAACCAGATCGCCAACCTTATCCTTCAGCTCCATGCAAATCCGTTCAGCGGTCTTCTTTCCAACCCCCTGGAGTGCGGTCAACTGTTTGATATCTTTACTGACAATTGCTCGGCATAAGTCGCCAACCCGCATTCCCGAAAGAGCAGCCAGCCCCAATTTGGGACCGATACCTGAGACCGAAGTCAGGTGCAGAAACATCTGCTTATCTTCAGTACCCAGAAACCCGTACAGGACGATGGCATCTTCTCTTACCTGGGTGTGAATATGCAGAAAGGTTTCTTGGTCTGAGTCAGGAAGTCGAGCCAGGGTGTCGGTGGTGAGAAACACCTCATACCCAACACCTGAAACGTCGATCACTGCACGGTCCAGCCCTTTGATTAGAACTTTGCCGGAGAGCGTTGCTATCATGGGTCTTCCTTATTTTTCAGTCAAATACGGAACTGGTTGGCATGGCAAATAGCCACCGCCAGAGCGTCGGCAGCATCACTGCTCGGCGATGCGTTCAAACCAAGTAAAACGCGTACCATATGCTGAACTTGTGCTTTTCCCGCCTGCCCGTAACCAACAACTGCCTGCTTGATCTGTTTGGCGCTGTAATCGGTAACCTCAAGATCGTTCTGCATCGCTGCAACAACTGCTGCACCGCGAGCCTGACCAAGTTTCAGCGCAGATCCTGGATTAGTTGCCAGAAATACATCTTCAACAGCAGCCACGGTTGGTCCATGAACCTGGATCACCTCGTTGATTCCAGTAAAAATCTGGTTCAGCCGATACGAAAAGGGCATCGTGGTGGTTGTTTTTATGACTCCGCAGGATAGAAACCTGAGCCTGCCCTGCTCCGATTCCACCACTCCGTAGCCGGTTGTTCTGGAACCGGGATCGATGCCGATAATTCGCTCCATCGAGTTCTACTTAAGACAGATTTTCCATCAGGCTTTCTTCTATATCGAAATTGGCGTGAACCTTCTGAACATCATCATGGTCTTCGAGATTTTCCAGAAGCTTGAGCATTGAGGCCGCAACCTTTTCCTCGGTGACTTCAATGGTGTTTTTCGGAATCATCGACACCGAGGCCTCAAGATACTGCACACCCTGTTCTTCAAGACCGTCCCGGACATCATTGAAATCATCGACACTACTCAGAACCTGAAATTCGTTTTCCTCTTCAACAACATCTTCCGCACCGGACTCAAGTGCTTTATCCATCAGATCTTCTTCAGAGATGGTTGCCTTGTCCACCACAATCTGTCCTTTTTTCTCGAACATCCAGGCCACACAACCGTTCTCGCCGAGGTTGCCGTTGCTTTTTGCAAAAAAGTGCCGTATGTCAGCCACGGTTCTGTTGCGATTATCGGTCATGCATTCAACCAGAACTGCAACTCCGCCGGGTCCGTATCCTTCATAAAGAATTTCCTCGTAGACATCACCATCAACACCCCCGGAACCTTTGGCAATGGCTCGTGAAATGTTGTCTTTTGGCATGTTTTCGGTTTTTGCCGTAGCAATAGCCGATCTGAGTCTCGGATTGCCGTCCGGATCTCCACCGCCCTGCCGGGCAGCCACGGTAATCTCTTTAATCAACTTGGAGAAAACCTTGCCGCGTTTGGCGTCAATTGCCCCTTTTTTTCGCTTTATGGTTGACCATTTAGAATGTCCTGACATATCAAATCCTGTACGTTCGTTGTTTCTTATCTACGACAATAAATTGCCCTCGCCAGTCTGCTCTCGCTACTAACTATTTCCTATATTCCATGCCAAGCACGAACACCTCGCGGCTTTCTTTGCGCGAGCTCTGCGGTTTTATCACCTTAACGAAATTAAAACGCGGTTTAAGTCTGGCGACAAACTCGGGCATCTCCTCGCCCTGAAAGAGCTTGCACAGATAATGGCCTTTTGGGTGCAAGAGTTTTTCTGCAAAATCCAGACTCTGCTCGACAAGTCGCATTGAACGCTGATGATCTGCCCAGCGATTACCCATAGTTTTCGGCGCAATATCTGAAATAACGGCTTTAAAAGCCGGCCTGATTTTTCTCAGATCGCTGATCAGTTCAGGATCCATGATATCGCGGCACAGCCAGTGTATGATTGCCCCACTTTCTTTTGGCTCACTGGTTGTTTCCTGCAGGTCAACACCAACAACGAGACCTTTAGGCCCAACAACTTTTGAGGCATACAGAGACCAGCTTCCCGGATGGCAGCCCAGATCCAGCACCGCATCACCACGTCGAAAAATACGATACTTTCCCTGCACTTCCTCAAGTTTAAAGACGGATCTGGCAGGGTATTTTTCTTTCTTGGCCTTCTTAAAATAGTAGTCTTGTACTTTACGCACTCTTTATTCCATTTACTGTGCTTTCGCAAGGCGAATCGGACGGGAAAGCCGCAAGCGGTTTACCAAATTCAGCGATCCGTCAGCTGTTTCTTAACCCAAGCCAGTGCCTCGTTTTTCGTACTAATCTTTCCTTCAATCGCTGCTGTTTCCACCTCAACCAAGAGAAGGCCAAGCTCAGGTCCCGGTATCAAACCCAATGTATCAATCAGGTCATGTCCGGTCAACAATTTCGGTCCGCTCAACACTGGTCGCATCGTCTCTTCATAGAAAACATCAAGATTGTAAAACAGCTGCTCCAGTAGTTCTTCAATACCGGCAGGCTTTTCCGGCCCCTGTCCGGCCAGACTGTCGGCCATGGCCAGAAGAAACAACGCCAGTAGATCATCTCCTGACCGTTTGCAGAGCTTGAGCATAGCCCGCCTGCTCAACTTTCCATCCTTTTTCAGGACATTTCCCAGATGAAACGGATGCATATGCATTGCGATCAAAGAACCTATGCGTCTGGTTCTACGCCGGCTCCATCTCATGCGTTCCCCGGTGAGTTCAACAATCTCTGCCCCAGCTTCATCATGGTTGTAGAAGGTAATTCGGTCCTGCTTCTCTGGATTTATTTTCTTCGTTACCGGTTTACCGACATCGTGCAGCAGTGCTGCCCATTTGAGTTCAATTCGGTTGCCCTCATTTTCAAAAAAAGCAGCTATCTCCTGTCCGCGATCGGAAAAATAAAGCTGGGGTTCACCTATGATCTGCTCAAGGCGATTAAGGGCTTCCAGATTGTGCTCGAATACATTGAGATGATGAAAGGGTGGCTGAGACACGTCTAAACCGTCATACAGTTCTGGAATGAGGTGCTTTAACAAACCTGACACTTTCATTGCAACAAGCACCCGGTAGGCCCGCGAAGAAGACATGATCAGATCCATTTCATGGCTGATCCGCTCGGCTGCGCTTGTTTCAATCAGCTGTGCATGTGTGCTGATTTCATCCAGGGTTGTATCTGTTATGACAAAACCGCATTGAGCTGCAAATCTATATGCCCGCAACAATCTCAGAGGATCGTCGGTAAAGGCAGCGGGACAGGCTCGAATCACACCATCCCGCAGGTCCTTAATACCTCCGAGAGGATCGACAATCTTATCCGTAAGAACTTCCCTGGTGTGCCGCTGTAAAAAAACATCGAGCCTGACTCCTAGGCTATTTATGGTGAAATCGCGGCAGACGAGATCTTCTTCAATGGACGTTGCGCCTTTCCGAAATCCGGAAACATCGACACTCAGATTGTCTATCACCAGACGACAGGTATCATCGCCCTTCTCCCCGAGAGGGACAATCGTACCCGAACCCATCTGGGTTCTAACCTGTTTCAGAAAATGACATGATCCTGCCGGTATCGTAAAGTCCAGATCAACGGATATCTCGCCCATGAGAATATCACGCAGGGCTCCTCCCACCAGATAAATCTGAAGATTCAGCTTCTCAGCACATTCAGTCAGAGACGTGAGCAGGGAATCGGTGATGTCTGGCAGAGAGTAATCCTTTTTCTCGTCCATGATTCTTGACTAGTGAGTAAACAAGGTTATAACATCGTGAATATCAGGCATATCCATCTCTTTACTTCAATCGGAGAAAATATGGAAGGTTACTGGCTTTTCGAACAACTTCTCAAATATGATTTTTCCCCCCAGACTGCGGAAATATGGTCCATAATTATTAATGTGGCACTGGTCGTCATCATCCTCGTTTTCGCCACACTAATCATCAGAAAATTTCTACTCAGAATGTGCCTTAGCTGGATAAATAGAAATCGCTATCACTGGGACGATGCTCTCGTGAGTAATCAGGTGATCGATAAACTGGCCTGGTTTATACCGATTCTGCTTGCCCATCTATCAATAGACTCGCTACTGCCGCCTGACAGTACCGTTTACATCGTTTTAAAACGGATGATGATGGTCTTTTTTGTTATTGCCGGTGTCATGAGTATCAGCGCACTGCTCTCAACAGTCGGGGATATCTATCGGATGTTGAAACCAAAACAGGCCGATGTACTCCAGGGATTTATAGATGCGGGGAAAATCTTTACTTATATTTTCGGTTCGATTTTTATTATTTCTATCTTTTCCGGTATGTCTCCCTGGGGCATCATCTCCGTGCTTGGTGGAATGACGGCGGTGACAATGCTGATCTTCAAAGACACTATTGTCGGTTTTGTCTCATCGATCCAGCTAACTGCCACTGATATGATTCGAGTCGGAGACTGGGTTGAAATGCCATCTTATGGAGCTGACGGCGATGTTCTCTCAATGTCGATTCACACCATTCGTGTGCAGAACTGGGACAAAACCATTACAACCATCCCCATCTATGCATTGGTCTCCAACTCATTTAAAAACTGGCGCGGCATGTCAGAATCAGACGGGCGCAGGATTAAGCGCGCATTGATGATTGATGTCAATTCCATTCGTTTTTGTGATCAAAAAATGTTGGGGATATTAAGCCGTATCAATCTGTTGGAAGACTATCTTCACATAAAAGAAAAAGAGATTGAGGCTTATAATAAAGAACATCACGTTAACCAAGATGACAATCTGGAAATCAACGGTCGTAAACAGACCAACATAGGAATCTTCCGGGCCTATATAATCGCCTATCTTAAGAACAATCCCAACATCAATCAGGATATGACCTTTCTGGTCAGACAATTGTCACCCACCGAACACGGACTGCCACTGGAAATATACGTTTTCAGCAAAGACCAACGCTGGGCTCAATACGAAGCAGTCCAGGCAGACATATTCGATCACTTTTTTGCAAGCCTGTCGATTTTTGGCCTGCGAGCTTTTCAGAATCCCGGCGGTTTTGATATGCAGAGGTTGGCCGCAAGCCAAGAGATGATAAAGAGCCCATGACCACCAATCCTTTACTATACATGGCGCCGCTTAAGGGGATTACCGATTCTCTGTTCAGGAAGGTTTTCACCAGCCATTTCAGTGGAATTGACCGAGCTATTGCACCATTTATCAATCCCCAGAGTAAACCGGTCTACCCCAACAAACTCATTACCGACATTTTACCCGAAAACAATTGCAGCCTTGCCCTTGTTCCCCAGATCATCAACAGCGATGTTGAAGGTTTTGTTTCGCTGGCAAATCAGATCTACGAGCTCGGCTACCCGGAAATAAACTGGAATCTCGGCTGCCCTGTGCGCATGGTCGCACACAAGAAACGTGGCGCAGGTCTTATGCCTCATCCAGATGTAATTACCGAGCTTCTCGACCGGGCAATTCCACGGTTAAAACCAGCCCTATCAATTAAAATGCGGCTCGGCTACAACGACTACCAGGAGTCGATGAATCTGCTGCCACTGCTGAAAGACTACCCTCTCACCGAAATCATCATTCACGCCCGACTTGGCAAACAGCTCTATCGCGGCACTGTTGATCTTGAGAATTTTAGCCGGTGTTGTTCACTGGTTACCCATAACCTTGTCTATAACGGAGATATTACCACTCTGGCTTTTTACAGAGAACTTGCCGGTCGCTTCCATTCGGTTAAGGGTTGGATGATCGGACGGGGACTGTTGAGCAACCCGTTTTTAGCCACAGAAATTAAAGGAATTATCTATTCAGAAGATGAACGACGAGAAAAACTGTGCGCCTTTCATGACGATCTGTTTTCTTCATTAAAGCATAGATTGAGCGGACCGGGACACCTGCTCGGTCGCATGAAACAGGTCTGGATCTATTTTATTGGGGCTTTTCCCGGTCAAGAAAAGAATCTGAAGAAAATCACCAGAGTATCCAGTGAAAAAAACTATTTAAAAGCGGTTCACAAAATTATGGGAGGCTAAGGAGACACAGCTCATTATCAAATCTGTTCTCAGATAATCCAGCTGCTGAAATTGCTGTCCTCAAGCGGTTCGGCATAAATAATTTTTTGCCCTACTTTTTCAACGATATTTATATTTCCAGCCGTCGGTTTTCCTTCTGATTTTTTGGCATAACGGGAGATGAGGCTGGCAGCATAACCGATATCTTCGCGCTGTACAGTTTCATCATCGTACAACTCTATGGCCCGCCGCAACAGTGCAACCGGTCCCGGCCGTTCGTCGATGAACAATTTAATATCACCTTCTTCCTGCAACTCCTCAAGACGATCATTTTCTTTTTCGTCTCGTCCCAATATCAGCCAACCCTTATTGGGCAGTTGAAACTGGCGGCCGATCAACATCAATAAAATATCAACCACGTTCATGTTGTGCGGGGTTACAGCAAAGTCTCCGTTATAAACCCTGGCTATTCTGGCACTCAGAATAGGATCGGCCAGAATACAGCCTCCTGCCGGCGCGGGAAAATCTGTGATCCCGAATTCTTTTGCCAGGGCGATCTGTCTTGAGCGTCCACGGCCGCTGAAATCAAGAAGCTTCTCCCGGTCAACCAGTCCCTGAAGCTCGGCCTCGGTCTCGTTCATCAATTTGGCGCTGAGCGGTCTCAGCAGAAGACTTCTGGTGGAGGAATCGCGTTCAATAATATTGAGCGTATCGCGTCGTTGAGACATCGGCCGCTGGCCCAGGACTTCGCCGGTAATGAGAAAAGAGGCATCGAACGTATCAAGCATCGCCCGGGCCCGCTCCAGCATAAAGATTTTACAATCAATACAAGGGTTGAAATATCTGCCAAATCCATGCGCTGGGTTGCGCAGCATCTGCAAATAATCTTCACTAATATCGACGACCTTTACGCTGATCCCGTACTTTTTCAGCATTTCAAGACGATAGGCTTCAGGATTGCGCAAGATTTCATAACCGAAAAACGGTGAGACAAACTTGACAGCTACAACGTCAATCCCCTGCTCCATAACCAGTCTGGTGGCACAGATTGAATCCAGACCACCTGAAAATAGGCTGATCGCCCGTACGTTTTTCATGCCGCCTTTTTCCCTTTGTTAAGCAGTTCCCGGGCCCAGGCCTCGGTCTGCCGGGTAACGGAATCGCCGGCCAGCATCCTGGCCAACTCTGCCACCCGCTGTTCTTCTGACAGCATGGTGACTGATGTCTGGGTTCTGCCGCGCTTGAGCCTTTTATCAACCCTGAAATGCCTGGTTCCTCGAGCTGCAATCTGGGGTAGATGCGTGATACATATGACCTGATGATGTTCTGCCAATTCTCTGATTTTTCTGGCAACCGACTCCGCCGCCTCACCGCCGATACCCGTATCCACTTCATCGAAAATGACCGTCTCAACCATATCCTTTCCAGCCAGCAGGCATTTAAAAGCCAGCATCAGCCGGGAAAGTTCTCCGCCGGATGCAACTTTTGCCAGTGGTCTGGGGGGTTCCCCGGGGTTTGGGGCAAAAAAGAACTCAACCCGGTCGAACCCCGATGCCCGCACCTGCTCAGCATTCTCAGCCACCTGCTGGAAACGCACATCGATACCTGATTGTTCAAAAGAAAGCGATCGTAACTCCTCAGCCATCGCCTGTTCCAAGACAGTCGCAG
>JAQYVS010000001.1 GCA_030145365.1 Desulfofustis sp.
AGCAATCCGGTTTCTAGCATCCCTTCAAGAACCGAGAAAACAATTTCCGGCAGCGCCAAGATTGCGTGAAACGGCTTGGCCATCCGCGGCGAAGATATCATCTTTGCATTTATCAAACCGAGATTATCGGTAATAGCCATCTTGGAGCGATGATGCACAGCCGCTCCCGTTTTGGCTGAGGCCAGAAAGGCTCTCATCAGCAGATACGGTTTGGCAGCAAGATCTTCTGGCCGGGCTCTCAGGTGCACACGGTTATTCCGGACCTCAAGACCGCTTTCAAGCTCCCGGTCGCTGATCTGAGGTTGCTTTTCTGTTAGCCCCAAGACCTCGTTGACATGGTCAAAAAACAGATCATGAACTACAGTTATGGTCCGTAAATGGCCATAAACATCACGCATAAAACTTTCGACACTAAGCCCTTTGCCTGAATCTTTATAGCCAAAAGCCGAGGCCATATCTTCCTGTTGCTCAAAATACAACTGATCGTTTTTTCGGCTGCTGATATAGTGCAGCCGGTTTCTAATTCGAACGAGCATGTTATGGGCATCGTCAAATCGCTCTCCTTCACTCGGCAGCAAAAAACCGGCGTCGACAATCTCAGCAAAACTGTTGATGCCGAAAACCACTTTGGCCGCCCAGATCATCGACTGGATATCGCGAAAGCCGCCTTTGCTCTCCTTGATATTGGGTTCCAGCAAATAGCCATGGCTGCCAAAACGATCTCTTCGCTCGATATCAAACGTATTCAAATTGCTGATAAAATCATGCCTGCGGCCTTCAACAAAATCCAGCCGATAGACTCTCATCAGATCATTGAGCAAATCCTCGGATCCCCCGAGCAATCGGGCATCGAGCAGTGCTACCCGGAACACAAAATCCTCCTTGGCCTGTTTTAACGACTCATCAATTGTGCGAACGCCGTGACCAATTTCATAGCCGGTGTCCCAGAGCGGATACAAGATGGCATCGGCCAGGTCACTGACTTTTTTCCTGAACTCAGGTCGAAACAGGATCATCAAATCGATATCAGAAAACGGAAAGAGCTCCTGGCGGCCATAGCCTCCAAGGGCAACTAATGCAACATTGCCCTCAATCCCCGAGCCATCAATACTGGCTAAACAATCGCGGATAAACTGGTCGGCCAAATCACTGTGGTTGCGGAGCAGTGACATTCCACTGAGCCCCTGAGCCCAGAGATCATCCAGGGCCTGGCTTTGTGTCTTAAGCTTTGATCCCATAAAAATCAGACGGCATCCCTGTTTTCTTCACCCGTTCTCACACGAATGATACGCTCAATCGGCATAACAAAAATCTTACCATCCCCAATTTTCCCGGTATTGGCAGCCTCTCTGATCTTATCGACGACCTGATCAGCCACATCAGCTGGCACTACCACCTCAATTTTTATCTTCGGGATAAAATCAACTACATATTCAGCCCCGCGATAGATTTCGGTATGACCTTTCTGCCTTCCGTAACCTTTTACCTCGGAAATGGTCATGCCCTTTATACCGATTTCGTTCAATGCATCTTTAACGTCATCGAGCTTAAATGGCTTTACTATGGCTTCAATCTTTTTCATAACGCTCCTCTTACAAAGTTCTCAGACTCTTAGCAGAACCGGACATAACGTGTTCTCAACAGATGGTTTTTAATTATATGCGGTCTCAGAATGTTCAGCCGAATCCATACCGGCAACTTCCGCCTCGTCAGAAAGACGCAGGCCGATTGTTGAATCGATAATCTTGAATATAACCCAACTGACTGTAAAGGCATATACACTTACAACAACGACGCCGATAATCTGGGAAACCAGCTGTCCGGGGTTACCGGCAAACAATCCGTCTACCCCGCCAGGATTGACAACGGTTGAAGCGAACAAACCGAGACAGATGGTGCCGACCAGGCCTCCAACACCATGGATACCCACCACATCAAGAGAATCATCGAGACTAAATCTACTCTTCTTACTGACAAATGTGTAACAAAAAGTACAGCCCAGCAGACCAACAAGGATAGCAACGTTCGGTCCTACAAATCCTGCAGTTGGAGTAATTGTTGCCAGACCGGCAATGGCACCCGAAGCTGCACCGAGGGTGGTCGGTTTTCCCTGAAATTTCCACTCCAACACAACCCACATCGCCATGCCCGCCATGCCGGCTAAATGAGTGGCAACAAATGCGGTAGCAGCAACCTCACCGGCTGCTAACGCCGAACCACCGTTAAAACCGAACCAGAGAAGGCCGGTACCGATAACGGTCATCGGGAGACTGTGCGGCATAAAATTTGTCCGGCCATACCCTCTTCTCGGGCCAATAACCAAGACGCCTGCCAATGCCGCCATACCACAGGTAGCATGCACAAC
>JAQYVS010000054.1 GCA_030145365.1 Desulfofustis sp.
TTGAATAAAACACAAGCCCTTAATTGAGCCGCAATACTGGGAAGATTATCGGATGATACGCATTATGGCGACTACTTCTTATCCAGGTTATGTGTAGGCTATTATCGGAGATAACCGGCCAAGCTGAGAAGCAGCGTGTTAGAAAACATCAGATCCTTCATCGGATTCAATCAGCCCTTGCCTCGTTAACTCGGACACGATGGCACCCCTTGTTCTTTCAAAATATTTGGATAGTTCAGGCACAGATATACCGCTTTGATACTTCGATGCAATTTCAGCTTTCAGTTCCTCTGTCCATGGAAGTCCCGCATTTCTCGGTCTGCCAGAATCGAGATTATCTTGCTGCTTTTGTTCTATTGTCTTCTTAGGTTTTGGTACCTCTTTTAGAGATTCAATAACCGAAAATAATGCTCTGATCACAACAGGATCGTTGTAGGGACTTTCTTTTGGAAGAATTTCACCGGTTGTTGGGTCAATTCCGTCAGCAAGTAGTCTGACAATTTCCTTGGCATTTTCCAATTCCATATATCTCTTTATTCCATCAGCTATCGGAGGGGCAACAACTTGATTCTATCCGGTGATCCTCAACAAAGTGACCACCATGAGCAGCCCAATAATCATATGCGGTCGATTGAGTATGACTCCTAACCCTTGTGGTTGTTTTGCTTTCCAAGAGGTGCTTCTGTATCTTATTCCCATTGCGGTTCCGGTGTAAGTCCATTCCCATAATACAGAAACTGCAAGCAGTTCAGCGGCAGCCGCACACCATATTCTCTCACCAGTCCCACCATCTGATCCTGTATATCCCGGTACAGGGAATACTCTCCCTGATCAAGTAATATCCTCGCTTCCTGCCTGGTTAGTTTGATCAACATTTTTATCTGTTCATCCGTCATTGCTATCTCCCTAATCTACTGATTTAACTATATTTATGAACGCAATTATCCCGTTGTCTTTTTGGCTATTTCGTCGGATAGTTACTTAAAAGAACAAGAAGAACAGGTGACTATGGAGATGACAGATGAGCGTATACAAAAGAGGCAAATACTGGGTTGTTCAATTCAATCACAGCAACAAGACCTATACCCGCAGTTCGAAATCTACCCGGAAACGGGATGCCCTGGAACTCGAACGGCAGATGCGACAGCAGATCGTCGATACCCAGGTCCTTGGCCACCGGGAACACATCAAACTTCACGAGGCCTGTGATGATCTGCTAAGCACCAGTAGAGATTCCGGCGCATATAGCTCCCTGGTTACAGCCATAAATCGATTCAAGGATTACTTCAACAACATCGCCCTCGATGAAATCACCAACCGTGATTTATCCCGGTGGGTGGAATTCGAGCGTAGACGTGGAATCAAGGACATCACAATACGGTTGTGGTCCAGGCAGTTTAATAAGATCTGCCGCAATGCCAAACGGCTCGGATACTATATTCCAGAATTCGAATGGGGTGAGTGGATTGTCAAGGACAAGCCAATCCGTTATCTAATCGACGAGGAAGAGCAAAAGATTCTCAAAGAACTTGATCCCTCGATCGTTACAGATCCGAAGCATGTAAAAGGCCGGCAGGCTGCCAGAGATATCTTCATCGTGATGATCGATGGCGGATTCCGAATCAATGAAGCCAGTATTTTGAAATGGTCGGATATCGACTTTGAAAATGGAGTGATCTACTTGTACCGATCCAAGGTGTCGAATGATGATTTCATTCCGATGACGAATCGGTTGAGAGCTACTCTGCTGAATCGTCGCAGAGTAGTAGATAGTGATTATGTGTTCCCTGGCCGATATAGTGGCCATAAATCGATTAAGAGTAATTTCGCGTTGGAAGGTGCATTCAAGCGAGCCGGATTGGAAGATGTATCATCTCACAATCTGAGAAAGACATTCGCTACAAGGTTACTGAATCGAGGTGCTGCTATTACTGACGTTCAGCATTTGTTGGGTCATTCTTCCGTGAAGACAACCGAGCGAGCGTATGCTGCATTCGTGAAGAACGAGCGGTTCAAGCAGACGATCGATTTGCTGGATGAGCAGGTGGTGCCGAGATTGAAGGTAATGAAGTGATTGCTGATCAGCTAAACTGTGGTTTGTTCCCTATTGCTTCCAATCGGCACCGCACCCACAGTTCTCTCGGCGGTAATACGCCGGCTGAAGTCGCTGGAGACACTTCGAAATTGCCTCTAAAACTGAACAAGTTCCGTTGGCAGACTCACTGTCGAGGGCTTTATCAGCTACCAATTGCGGCTTGAGTAACAATTCGCCAGGGACACGCTGGAAAATCGCTTTAAAAAGGTAGCAGATATTTCGCAAAAAGATCAATCAAGAATGTATTCAGTTTATCACGTGCTGCTTTAAGTAATGATGGGATACCGAATAATTCCTTACCACCCCGATTACGAAGCTGCCTTGTTGGAGCTCGAAAGCGTCTCAGCCCAGGGCAAGCATATTTGGCTGGAAATGCTCCGGGACCACTTCCTTGCCCGTTCGGAGGTGTTTGAAGAATATGGGGTATTTCTGGCGCTTTCTGAAAATGGAGATCTATTGGGGGTGGCCGCAGGTTCAGCAGTAACTTTGGAGTGGAATGGAAAGCGCGAAAGGGTCGGTTTCGCCTATGACTTGCGTGTAGCCCCACCCTTCCGCCGAAAAGGCATTGCCACATTCTTGGGGAGATACCTGACGCAGGAGTATTTTAAGTCTCTGGGCGTCAACCGTCATATAACGACTATAAAGGCCAGTAATTGGCCTGCGGCCAGGGTGGCACGGAGTACACTCGGAATCACCCACTACTATCCCTTCAGCTATCTGACCATCCCGACCGGCATGCGGATAAGAAAGACAACCCGGCCGGGTTCCGGTTTACGCTTCAGAATCTCTGGATTTGGGGTACCAGAGACTGTTGAATGGGTGTACCGTCATCCGAATGGCAACCCGGCTTTGTTCCGTACCGATCTGACATATCGAGTCCGGGCGATACATATCGCCCCGTGGTTGAATTTCGGGATGCGGACTCTGGAGCTATTTAAGGGGGCTGATTGGAAACTGCCCAGGTTGGGTAAAGAGGTGCGCTTTGCAACCGCCTTCGATCTCGGCCCAGAAAATCTTCAGTTCCTGAATGATCTCCTCGATCACCTTCAAAAGCTGGGTATTCAATACCTTGTGGTTTGTTGCCTTAAAGGGGACTATTGCCATCGTAATCTCCGCCGCCTGGCTGTTAACTCGCTTGATTATCGGATTCTGGTGAATTTTCCGCTGAAGCCTTCAGATTCTCTGACGCTTGATGTGAGGTGCTTATGATTTTCGCCCCAGGACGCCATTCGAATCTCAGTCCTATAAAAAACCATACCTGGAGCATGCCGGCCAAGCTGATGTTTCCTTTTTCTGTGCCGGCTGACTTGTAATAATTTCACTTTCCACTCTTCGTCAAATGACCTGTGACACCCCATGAAATCTATTTGTCCTTCCCCCCAAATTTGGCAGGACCGACAACTGAAGCCTCTGGTCCTCGTCAACCTGGCAGTCAACCAGGGCAAAGGTGGGAAACGTTGGAAGAAGGTCGCCCCCAAGCTGAAATCCACGCTTCCCAAGGATGCGGAATACATTCTCTACCAACCCCCATTCCTGCTCGAAAATACCCTGAACGAATATATTCGAGAAAATGGTTTCAACTGTATTATTTCGGCTGGCGGGGATGGGACGGTAAACATTATTCTAAATAATCTGATGAATCTCGAGGGAGTTAAAACAGAAGACTTCTATCTCGGCGGTATTGGCCTTGGCTCCAGCAATGATTTCCTCAAGCCCGTTGAGACGAGCATCGATTCTGTTCCCTCCCGCATTCGTCCCGAAAAAAGTCTACTGGCGGATGTCGGGAAAGTGAGATTCAAGGGAACCGACGGGGAGGAAAGGACACGCTATTTTATCGTTAACGCTAGCCTGGGCGTCACTGCCGAGGCTAATTCCAATTTCAACCGAGGCGACCAGCCAATCCGTTTTCTCAAACCCCGCATGCTCAACGTTGCCATCCTCTACACGGCTGTCAAAACCATACTGGCCTTCAGAAATTTTCCAGTGACCTTGAAGGTCGAGCGACTGGAGGAGGGGATGTTTGAAGAGGGCAAATTCTGTTTATCCAATCTGTCTGTACTGAAAAACCAGCATGTGTCGGGCAGTTTCGTGTATGACCAGGATATAAGGAAAGGCGACGGTTGGCTGGGTCTGAACTATTGCAGCGAAATGAGCAAGTGGCAGATGATAAATGTGCTCTGGGACTTAAGAAGAGGTCGTTTTGCCGGGAAACCGCAGAGATTCTCCATGAAAGTGACGAAGGTGGGGGTGTTACCGGAAAAATTTATAGCCCTGGAAATGGATGGGGAGGTGGTAAACGCGAAAGAGATCCGCTTTTCCCTGGCGAGAAGAAAAATCAATTTATTGGGGTGATCGCCTCTTGGCCGCCAGGGCGTTCCAACACCTTCGCTGGCCGGCTCCGTCCGATGCTGGCCCCAGTGAAAACCCGCTAACAGGCAAGAGAATTTATGGGAAGAGTCAAACGTCCGTATCCTATTTACAGTTCCGCATTTTGGGCAGCGTACTGGATCCATATGCGTCCCTATCTTTTGTTTGTTTCCGGAGCTGCGGGCCTGGCAGGAATGGCATTGAATTGGGTTAGTGAGCCTCAGGGTGATTGGAGGATATTGGTATTTGCCTTCTTTTTTCTCAGTTACGGTTTGGGACAGGCACTAACGGATTGCTTTCAGACAGATACAGATAAAATTTCAGCGCCCTACCGCCCCTTGAGTCAGGAGCTGGTTACCCCCTTTAGTGTAGGTGTGGTGAGCGTGGCGGGTCTATCCTTCGTTGGCATCATTCTGGTGTGGGCCAATTTATGGAATCTACCCTTCGTCCTGCTGAGTATTTTTGGACTGGCTACCTATACCCTTTTCAAGCGTTATTGGTTTGCCGGACCTTTCTACAATGCCTGGATCGTCATGTTACTGCCGGTGATGGGTTTCTTATCCCTTTCCGATGCAAACCTGGAGGACCTGCTGCATCAACCGGCGCAGTTTTATTGTGTGCTTGGCTTGTCCTTCTTTGCTTATGCCAATTTTGTCCTGATGGGTTATCTGAAAGATATCTCTGCCGACCGCGCTACGGGATACCGAACGTTTCCGGTAGTGTTCGGCTGGGATGCTACGGTCTGGGTGGGGGATGCGTTCGCCCTGATCGGCATGGGCTTTTTGAGCCTCATCCTTCCTGCCAATTGGGGGGCTTACTTGTTGTTTGCTGCGGGTTCTCTTGTGGCTGTCGCGGGGCAGTTGTACGCGCACTTGAGTCGCGAAAAGACAGAGGCAAATGCTGCCTTCCCAATCACGGCTACAGTTCGGAGCTTTATTTTATGGCACCTGACCCTGTTAACCGAGCACTCGGGAGCAGGCATCTGGTTAGCCTTTTGTTATTACATCGCGTTTGAGCTGGTGCTGCTGCGGCGGCCGGAAAAAAGTCAGATATGAAATCACATGTATCTGTCAAGTTACGGAAAACCGAAGTAAGAGCCCTTCTACCGCACAGTCAAGGTCTTCCCAATAGACACATCGCCACTACATTCACAGTAATATCCTGCCACGCAGAAAAAGCTCTTTTCCGCAATTCACGATAAGCTCGCGCCGACAGCAGATGCCGGTCATGTCGAAAGAGGTCGTTAATGGGGCCATGGGCGGCGAGAAAACGCTGTACATGACCAGGGGGCTTGAAGCCTCTCAGCTGCCGTTCTCTCTGACGGCTCGGCTGATGTGAATTCTCGGCGCGATTGTTATTGTATTGACCCGTCTCATGCTCAGCTGTCAGACCCAGGTCTCGGTGAGCCGCACCATAGCTCTCAGTTTGTCCGTAACCACTATTCGAGGTGAATAGCCACCGGCGTTCTCCGGCCATGAGTCTTCTAAGTCCGCTTCCAGCGGTCAAATTCAAATCATAAAAAGAACTCTGAACAGCTTTCAATTCCTTATCACTTTCCGACCGTCGCGAAAATCGATGCGACTCCATATCTCACCACCACTGTTTCTATCCCACTGGTTTCCGTGGATAATTCCCACATGAACATTTCTATCTCGTTGATAACTCAGCATAACAATCGGGTAACCCCTTGAGTCACCGTCCAAGGAAATGATTTTACAACCGTGATGACCATACAACTCTTCAAACAAGGACCTCGTCATCCCGTAAATCATGGGACAAATGAGGCAGTCTGCCAGAATTAAAGTATCTCAATTTCCGGAGAAATCGGATCATGCCTGCACCCCACATCAAGACCGCCATACCCCGTCAACGGCACCAGATCGGCAATTTCGTTGCCACCGTAC
>JAQYVS010000089.1 GCA_030145365.1 Desulfofustis sp.
GTGTCGGATTCTTTTGAAAAAACCTGACATATTGCTCCTTGATGAACCGACCAATCACCTCGATGCCGAGACCGTTTCCTGGCTCGAACGTCATCTCCAGGAATACAGCGGTACAGTTATAGCTGTAACACACGATCGCTATTTTCTTGATAATGTGGCAGGCTGGATTTTGGAACTTGATCGAGGAATAGGTATCCCTTGGAAAGGGAATTATTCATCCTGGCTTGAACAAAAGGAAAAACGGCTTGCAGTTGAAGAAAAACATCAAAGCGATAGACAAAAAACACTCCAACGAGAACTGGAATGGATCCGAATGTCTCCAAAGGGACGAAGATCAAAATCTAAGGCCCGAATCAGCTCTTACCAGGATTTAGTTGAATCAGGCGCCAGTCAATCCGCTAAAGAACTCGAAATATATATCCCACCGGGACCGCGCCTCGGAAAAAAAGTGATAGAAGCAGCTGGACTCAGCAAATACTATACAGATCGGGTTGTTTTTGAAAATATGGAATTTAATCTGCCCGCCGGCGGAATCGTCGGGGTTATCGGACCCAATGGCGCCGGTAAATCAACGCTTTTTAAAATGCTAACCGGGCACGTCACACCCGACTCAGGATCCATATCTCTCGGGGATACGGTTAAACTCTGCTATGTGGATCAAAGCAGAGAGACCCTCGATCCTGGTCAAACCATCTGGCAGGCCATCTCAGACGGACAAGACACCATATGGTTAGGGACGAAAGAAATAAACAGCCGCGCTTACGTAGCTAAGTTTAACTTTTCCGGCTCTGACCAGCAGAAAACAGTCTCTCAGATTTCAGGTGGTCAAAGAAACCGCGTCCACCTGGCAAAGATGATCAAAGAAGGAGGAAATGTTCTCCTTCTTGATGAGCCGACCAACGACCTCGACGTCAATACCCTACGTGCACTTGAAGAAGCTCTGGAGAATTTTGTCGGTTGTGCGGTCATTATTAGTCACGACCGCTGGTTTCTTGACCGTGTGGCCACCCACATTCTGGCGTTTGAAGGAAATTCGGAGGTAATCTGGTTTGAGGGCAATTACTCAGATTACGAAAAGGATCGCAGACGAAGACTCGGAGCTAAAGCCGACCAGCCCCATCGGTTAAAATATCGTCAATTGACCAGGTAGGATCGCTTAAAACATAGTGCTAATATAGGCTTCTTAATTTGTTAAAAGGTATCATTCCTTTTCGAATCAGGGTGAGTTGATCGTCTTTTTGTCCGACGATCGTTGAACAGGGAGCTGTACTCAATACGGGCCCGTCAACAACGATATCAATAGCGTCTTTAAAGATGTCAAAGACCTCATCCGCAGAACGAGCAGGTGCATGACCACTCAGATTGGCACTGGTTGCTGTGATCGCACCACCGGCCTTACGGCAGATCTCGGTTGCAATCCTATTTGAAGACACTCTGATACCGATGGTTCCCGTTCCCGCAGTTAACAGCTTTGGCAGGTCAGGCAAGGCAGGGAAGATAAGGGTCAAAGGTCCGGGCCAGTAACGCTTTATCAGCGGAATGTAGTTTGCGGGAGTGTGGCTGACTAGTCTTGAAAGAAACTCACTGTTTTCAACTAAGACAAGAACGGGCTTTGCAGGTGGACGATTTTTAAGACTAAAAAGTCGCTCCAATGCCTTTTGATTGTGTGGGTCCACCGCAAGTCCATAGGAAGTCTCTGTAGGAATTGCAGCGACCCCACCTGCACCGATTACAGCCGCAACCTCACTGCTGTAATCGGTTGTCTCTGGAAATACACGTTTAAACAGAGATCTTCCTTGCCTTTTCATTCACTTCCTGAATCATTTTTTCACGGAAGACGACAAGTTTGTCTGCAATGCTGTTATCCTGCAAAGCCAGTATTCGGCACGTAAGAACAGCCGCATTTTTTGCACCGGATTTGCCTATTCCCATGGTTGCTACAGGTATCCCAGGAGGCATCTGAACGGTGGCGAGAAGCGCGTCCATGCCTCCAAGCGGTGAGGCATCCAGAGGTACACCAATGACCGGCAGATCCGTATGTGAAGCAATAACACCTGCCAGGTGGGCAGCCATGCCTGCCCCGGCGATAATCACTTTAATTCCCCGCTGCTTCGCGCTTTTAGTATACTCCATTACCCGCTCAGGAGTTCTGTGCGCAGAGGCTACGGTCATTTCGAAGCATATGCCCATTTCTTTAAAAAAATCAGCAGCTGAATGCATTACCGGAAGATCTGAATCACTTCCCAGCACTATGCCGACCTGAGCCGTCGGCGGAGTGGCCTCAGGGCGATTAAGTGCTTTAGCTCCAATGTCGGTCCGGTAAAAACTGCCAGTCCAACTGATCAGCGAAACGCCTTTGTAGGCTCTGCTTATCGCAGTCTCTAAATCTTTTCCGACTGCAGTAATACCAAGCACTCTGCCGCCTGCGGTTACCAGGCGACGTTTTTCTATTGCCGTTCCCGCATGAAATACCTCTACTCCGGTCTGCGCATTTGCTTTGCTGATCCCTCGAATCTGTTTTCCTTTTTCATAAGACCCAGGATAACCACCCGAGGACATGACTACGCAGATGGTAGGACGGGGATCAATTTTCATGTCAATGGAATCGAGTTTACCATCTATTGCAGCTTCAAAAATATCAACAATATCACTTTTAAGCCGCATCAGCAGCGGTTGAGCTTCCGGGTCACCGAATCGGCAGTTAAACTCAAGAACATTTATCTTGTCACCGTCGATCATCAATCCTGCATAGAGCATACCTTTATATGGTCTGCCTTCAGCTGCCATACCCCGTACGGTCTGGAGCATAACCTTTTCCATGACATAGTTGGAAATAGCCTCGGTGACCACAGGTGCCGGTGAGTAAGCTCCCATCCCGCCGGTGTTTGGTCCCTGATCATTGTCGAAAATCGGTTTATGATCCTGAGAAGTCGGCAGCGGCAGCACACTTTTACCATCCGTGAAGGCTATGAATGAGGCTTCCTCTCCTTTCAGACACTGTTCAACAACAAGCCGGTCTCCAGCATCTCCAAAGACTCTATCACGCATGATGAGATCGACTGCTTCCTCAGCTTCTTCAACGGTTGCAGCTACGATAACACCTTTTCCTGCAGCTAGCCCATCTGCTTTGACAACAATAGGCGCGCCGCATTTATTAATGTATTTTTTAGCTTTTTTAGGATCTTTGAAAACTTTGAAGGCCGCAGACTGGATCTCATATTTTTTCAGGAATTCTTTGGTAAAGACCTTGCTGCCTTCAAGTATGGCGGCTTTTTGCGTAGGACCGAATATGCGTAATCCCTTTTCTTCAAATATATCAACGATACCTTCAACCAAGGATGCCTCGGGCCCAACGATGGTAAGATCGATTTTTTCTTTACCAGCGAATGTAGCGAGGCTCTTCACATCCGTTGCCGAGATATCAAGACATTGAGCCATCTTCTTGATACCGGCATTTCCAGGAGCACAATAGATTTTTGATACCTTTGGACTTTGTTTAATTTTCCATACCAGGGCATGTTCACGCCCGCCTGAACCAACAACCAGTACTTTCATGGAACCCCCTTTGATCCGTCAGGATTCAGATTGTAGTCAACATTGCATAAGTGAGATTATCTCTTCTTGGAAAAACTTGAATAAAGGTTAAACGATCTGACAAATCTTACAATCAATTAGTTGCACTAATTTACACGTTTTTCGTTATTACCAGAGGGAAATCCACCAATTTGACATTGACAAACTTTATAGCAATGAGTAAATGAATGAATAGCCATTCATTTACTCATTGCATCTATCTAATTTTTGTTATGAAATCTATTGATAAGCACAGTAAAATCATTGTAGCCTCCACAAAGGTTTTCGCAAAAAAGGGCTTTTTCAACGCTCGAATCTCCGATATCGCCAAAGAAGCAAAAGTTGCCGACGGAACAATCTATCTTTATTTCAATAACAAATTTGATATTCTGATTTCTGTTTTAGAAGAAGAAATCGGCAAGATTATTGAACAGATAAAAAAGGCTATTGAAAAGGAGACCGATCCGGAAAGAATGCTGACAATTTTTGTTCAGAAACATCTCTCAGCCATGAAAAACAATAAAAATCTGGCTGAAGTAATTCATATTGAATTACGTCAGAGCGATCGACTGGTTAAGGAATACAGAAACAATAAATTTAAAGAGTATATCAACCTAATTTCTGAAATAATCGAGCGTGGACAGGAAATGGGAGTCTACCGAAAAGACATCATACCCGGGATAACCAAACAAGCATTCTTCGGTGCTCTGGATGAGGTTTCACGTATATGGTCAACGCCCAATACTGTTCAATATTCACTGGAGGATACAACGGAACAGGTTATCTCTTTGTTTCTTACCGGTATGCGCCGCAGCTCATTACCTTAATTTCCCACTATTCAGGCAACTCCTGAAGCACCAATATCCATCACCTCAAATTCTCTTTTTCCGCCGGGAGTTTGAGCCAGCACCTCATCTCCTATTTCCTTACCAATCAGACTTTTTCCCAAAGGGGACAGCACTGAAATCGACCCCATTTTCACATCTGCTTCCTCAGGGCCTAGAAGCTGATAACTGATTTCCTCATCGGTATCAAGATCCAACAGAGAAACGACAGTTCCGAACACGACTCGGCTCTTGTCTACCTTGGTGCAATCTATTACCTCCGCCCGGCTCAGTTTATCCTTAAGTTCAAGTATACGACCTTCTATGTGTCCCTGTCTATCCTTGGCCGCATGATATTCGGCGTTTTCTTTCAGATCACCGTGCCCTCGGGCTACTTCTATTGCCTTCATCACGTCTATTCTATCTTTCCTTTCCAGACGTGTAAGTTCTTCTCTTAACTTTTGATAACCGGTCTTTGACATTGGAATTCGAACTACCATGTACTTCCTCCTGCAAAAAAAAATCCTGCAACAGCACAACGACTGTGATGCAGGTGTCTAGTTTTCGGAAATTACCAGCGATAGACCAGCGAAGCATAGACTTCCTGATTATCATAATCATCCGACAACACTGTAGAGAACGTTCCTTTTACTAAAAAAGATTGACTTATTTCAAGTAAAATATCGAAATTAAATTCATGAACGAAAAAGTCTCCGGTCTCAAAACCTATTCCATAGGACGCTGTCAAGGAGCTGGTACCGCTCTGCAGTCTTCCCGTTGGCCATAATTCCAGCTTGTACATGGCAATAAGGTTATGTTTCCAATAATTTCCAGGGCTCCAATAGCTTAACCCATTGTCCTGATCATCATCAGAACCTCCAAACCTTGTATCATCTGTTTCAGCGTAGCTTAGATTCAGGTAACTATAGGTAAAGTCAAGCGAACTTCTATTTCCAAACCAGCGATACGAACTCCATAAATAATATTGTTCGCCCTCATTTCCGTCATTATAATCGAGAAAACTTATATCAAATCCAAAGAACATCCCAAACAGATAATCCAGACTCAAGCCACCTTGAAAATCTCTTCGATAAATTCCTTCTGTAAGCGATTGGATGGTGTCGTCTACCGGATCCTGTTTGAGTTTTGCAAAAATCTCAACCCGCTCTTCCAAGGTAGTTTTTAAAGAAAAATCATAAATCTGAAACGTCGTTCCATCCGTGTCGAAATCCTCAAATCCAATATTGACATCACCTTCAAATGTGTCACCAAACTGTACCGTGTAACTTCCCAGCAGGTAATTACTTTTGGCCAGGGTCGAATCGAAACTATTGCCATATTCATAACGCCCGGTAACAATACCAAGATATTGATGAAGTGTTGGTTTGATCTGAACTTCGATTCCCCCATATTTTCTGGTTATATCCTTGAACCCGCTTCTTCCCTCCTCTTCACTATAACCTCCGACCAGGGACAGATGGGGCTGCTGCTGCCTGAGATTTTTCTCTGCCGCTTGTTCGATTTCGGGATATGAAATCTTCTTTTCTTTCATTTTTTCCAGTACTTCGGTCTCTTCCTGAAATCTTCCGAGCCTACTGTAAATAGTTGCAAGATCCGGATAAATTGTCTCGGTCACAACCTCCTCTTCTTTGACTAATTCTTTATAATTGATTTCCGCCTGATAGAATTTTTTTGCCATTAAGGCCGACTTGGCGGCTATTTCTCTATCGGTTATTTTGTACCAGCGATAATTGTCGTATGAGTTTGCAGAAATTTTGGCAATCTCTGTTGACAAATTCTCAGATACGTACGAGTCGGACATGATCCGATCAAGCATCTCTTCATTATCAGCTGTTAAGGCAGATGAACCGGAAGAGGTATGAGGCTCCAACATGCTTTTATTGTCTATGGTATAAAGTTGAGAAACCAATTGATTCATCTGTTTGTTCAGTTCGTCTGCAACTAACTCGTATATTTCAAGTGATTCATCCCATTGATCGTCGGCCCATAACGACCGTGCCCACAGCAGCTTTGCCTCCGAATAATTCAATGCTTCACGGGCAGATATCCCACCCTCATCTGCTGCTTCATCTTTTAAAACAGAAAATGCCTTGAAAATCTCAGCGTAATTACCCTGCATGGTTTCAATGCGATACAGCTGTTCTCTGAAATAGCTTTCTGCAGGTACCTGTGAATGCAACCATTCATAGCTTTGATGGGCTATAGCATAATTGAATAATTTCATATGTGCTTCTGCCAGCATCAGCTGAGTCCGAGCAGAGTTCGGTAATAATGCAGCCACTTCCGTCAACCCGAGGATACTTTGGTTAGTGCGATTAAGCCTCAACAGCTCTTGATACACACTCAATTGTTCAGAATATGACAGGCTGTGATTCCTCTTGCTTGTAACAGGATCAGCGCCATTTTCTATCTCCTCTGTTACAATATAAAGAAGACTGGATAACTCATCGTTTCCTTTGAATTTTTGACGAAAGCGCTTAATTATGTGTTGACACAGTTCGTAGCGTTCAGTCAGAAAATAATTTCTGGCAATAAAAAGGAGGATTTCAACATCTTCTGCTATAATCTGATTAACTTTAATCCGGAGGTTCAGATAATTTATTGCCCGCTG